>MUZZ01000318.1:4226-4776 GCA_003266075.1 Methanosphaera sp. rholeuAM74 | reverse complement strand
CCTTCTTATCAGTAAATGTTATTTTTCCTTCATTTAATGTTTTGTTAGTTTCTGTTTTGATAACTGCGACAATTGTGACAGGTTCATTAACTATGCAAGTGATAGGATTAATGGTTATATATGTATTTTCCGTGACAGGTAATGTTGTGTTAGTTGTCATAGCTAATGTATTAGGACTAGTGTATACGGCTGTAACGTTAACATCACCAGTATTTTTTGGCGTGTACACAGCAGTAGCTACACCATTTTTAAGTGTTGCCTTGATTTTTTGACCGTTAGCTATTACATCTACTGTACCAACATTAATAGGTGTACCATTCTCTGTAGTCACAGCGACTGTGATGTTAGATGGGATATTTACCCTTAAATCACCAGTAATGTTTAACTTAACATCGAGGTTGTTGTTGTCTTTAACTATTGTCTTGTTAGAGTCAACTGTAGTGACGGATGCATCACCAACATTACTATTGGTATACAATGCATTGTTTGTAACATTAACATTCTTGGATTTCTCTACTAGTACTGATGAGCCATTAGTAGCGTTGATATA
>MUZZ01000318.1:1216-4185 GCA_003266075.1 Methanosphaera sp. rholeuAM74 | reverse complement strand
ATAACTTTAGTGTCTTCGACTACTGTGACATTGTTTATCATTATGTTTGATGGTGTTCTTTGAAGATAGTCTGGTGCAATGTATATTGCTGGTTGAGTTGTGTTAGTGTTTGTTAATTTGCTGTTTGTTATTGTGATTTCATTACCTGCATCAGTAGCAATGGATGTAGCTTTTTTTCCGTTAGTTTCTACATTGAAGTTATCGAATGTTACGTTGTCAGTTGTACCAGTAGCCATTGCAGTAATGTATCCACCATATACTTGATAATCTGCTTTAGCTGTTACATTTGCTTCAAAGGAACTGTTTTTAGTGTCAGCTATTTGAACACCTATTGCGTAGTTGTTACTGTCAACGTTTACTATTAAGTCTTCTATGTAGACATGACCTGCTCTTGCAACATTTAAACCATAAGTGTATGGTGCACCGCTAACTGTTATCGTGTCATTACGGAAGGTGTTACCAGTTACAAATTCACCCACATTCTTGGATTGTACGTCGACTCCATCGATTGATGAGAAAGGTGATTTTGTACCATTAGCTTTAAGTGTTACGCTAGTGTTTATAATTGAGTTATCACTTGATCTTATGAATATACCTGCTGTAGGTACTGTACCGATTGAGTAATCAGGATTGTAAACTGTATCAAATGCAGGTGCCACTACGTTAACGACTGAATCAATTATAACGTTCTGGTCGTCTTCAACTTCTATTGCGTGAATGTTTTCAGTGTTTGTAGCATTTATGACAATGTTTCTTAATGTGTTACCTGTTGAGTTAATTAAGATGACGTGTCCCTCATTTTCTGCTGTTACAATCTTAAGTGAATCTAATACTACTTTTGAACCGTTCTGAATGTCTATTGTAGCATTGTATAATGTGTAGTTGTTTTCGTTTAGAAGTTCAACTTCAGCATTGTTGAATATGAATGACTTGTTAAGCAAGTCTTCTGCCACATGTAATGTTATGTGTCCAGTAAATACTTCACTACGGCTTACACCATCTTCATCAAAGTATGTTGGATAGTTAGCATTAGTCAGGTTAACATTGAATGGTTCATTGAATCCTATAGTTGCATTAACGTTGTCATACTGGTATATTGCATCGTTACCTTCCAATTCTTTTGCGTATAATGTGTTTTTATCAATGGTTACATTAGATAGTGCTTTACCTAGGTATATTGCGTATTCATCATCTGTGATTATGGTGTTGTTTTCGATTGTTAGGTTAATGTATCCGTTTCTTGTACCGTTGAATAGGATTTGTTTTGTGAGGTTGTTGTTTCTTATTGCAGAAGCGTTGAGTCCACTCATGTTAATGCCGTTTACTGTGTTGTTTTCTATTATAACATGTTTTGGTGAGTTTTTGGCACTTGTGAACCTACCTGTTGTAACGATTTTTCCGTCAATGGTGTTGTTTGCTATTGTCATGTTCTCTGTCAGTGCAGAGATATAAACATCACTTAAGACGTGGTTGTTTATTAGGTCAGTATTGTTTGTTAATGTGACGTTGTTAATTGTGTTGTTTTCTACTATAGCATCTCCGGGTGTTGTCCTGAGGTTTCCTGTAATAGTGTTATTTGACACTATTCCACCGTCAGGAACAACTAGGTTAGAACCGTTAAGTAGCTTGTTACCTATGATGGTAGTGTTGAAGCTTTTACTTTCCTCGTTACTCATCCACTGGGTGGTTATTCCCTGTCCACCATAGTAGATTGTATTGTTTAGTACTTTGTTGTCTGCCCCTTCAATTGCTATACCATAACANNTTGTTGGTTGCACCAGTAATGTTTTCATTTATTCCTTCAACATTGTATGTTGTCAGGTATAAACAGTTACCAGCCATTCCACTAGCATTGATGAAGTTGTTTTTAACCATACAGTTTGTAGCCCATGCAAGAACGAGGGATGAACTTCCACCATTGTTATGTGTGAAGAATTTACAACTGTCTATTGTGACGTTTGTTGAGTTATCCCTGATACTGGTCTGTCCTACACCACTACCTACTTGTCTGTTATCAATTATACTTGTAACATTCTTTAGTACAACATCGTGTACGTTACGTAAGAATAACTGTGTATTATAGAAGTATAACCCTGTAATATTAGAACCACTTCCTCCTTTCTTAACTGTGAAGGATACTACATCTTCATCACCAAAGTATGAGGTTGCAGTTGTGTTAAGGGTTATGTTCACATCTTGAGTACTGGAAATCATGTTTACTGGCTTATCAATAAACATTTGAAATTCCTCTCCGAGGAAGTTTCCCTGCATATCAAGAGTATCTCCAGCAGAAACTTTATCATTGAGATATCCTTCATTAAAGTAATTCTTGAAGGTTTTATTGTTTACCACAATAGTTTTTGCTTCTGCCTTCGTCTGTTTATCGTTTTTAACTATTTGTTTATCTGTATCAGCTTGAACATAGCCTTGATTACTACTTACATCATTCACAATGGAATTGATACTCGTATCATCTGTTTGTGATATGTCGGCTGTTGCCACATCATCACCCACAACATCAGTAGCTGATACTACTGATAGTGCTGTAATCAAAACTAGAGTAGCCATTACAAATAAAAGTGCACTTTTATTGTTCATGTTTCGTTTTACTCCACATTTTTAATTAATTCAAATAACTACAAAAAACAATTTAGATATTTGAACACTAATATATTTATTAAAAAAAACATTTATACTTTTTTTTCATAAAAATCATTTTAGACTTAGAAATAATTAAATTAAAAAATAATCCTTCAATATCCAGAATTACGGAGTAATAGAACAAATAATCAATAAAAAAGGCTAAACATTAATAAAACAAAAAAAAGAGGAAAGTTAAAGTTTGTAGGAAATATCACGAATCGTCGATATTACAGGCACTAACAAGTACAAATACATGAAATTAGGGTTAACGAAGTAATCACCTAAATTCACAATAATTGTTAAACATATTATGAGTATCAAAGTGT
>MUZZ01000318.1:0-1171 GCA_003266075.1 Methanosphaera sp. rholeuAM74 | reverse complement strand
ATACATTAAAAGGAAGAAAAGAATCGTCATTAAAATGTTAAATCCGAAGATAACCTCTGAAATAAGATATTCACCATAAGTACTGATGATTAAAGTAGAAAATGGTATAAAAGATATACTTGCAAGATAAAGAACATTAACCCATAAATAAGGAGTATTCAAACCCCTAAGCTTAATAAACTGGTGATGATAAATCCAGAAACAACTAAGCAGTATGAAACTAACTAAAACCGCACCCACATTAGGAATTATTGAATTTAGAAAAGAAACATAAACAGATTCATTGGCTAATTCAACCTCAGGTAGTGCTAATCCAAACACGAGTAAAGTCATACACATACCAAAAATACCATCAGTCAACCCCATCAACCTTGAAGGATCAATATTAATCTCCTTCTCCAGGTTAGCCTTTAAACGTTCATATGAATCCAACAATGAGTTGAACCTAGTCATACTCTTAATTTGGTCATCAACCTCATTCGAATCAATGTCATCATCATTTAAACTCTCAAAAAAATCACTATGCTTATTCTTAAACTTATCAAGCTTTTCAAGCGTTTTTTCATCACCACTTTCCTCGATATTACCTATCTTAGAATTAATTTCAGAACGTAAGCTTTCTAACTCATTATACTTATCAATAACCTCATCAACATCATTTGAGTCATTCTTAGCCATAAAAATGCCTTTAGATAAATTTAACAGCAGTACCATAACAATGTACTTCAGAAGAGTTTTCAACTATACTACTAGTATTATAACGTACCATGACAATAGCATCAGCACCCATCTGCTCAGCCATTTCAATCATACGCTGTGTAGCAGTCCTTCTAGACTCAATCATCATCTCAGTGTACTGCTTTAATTCTCCACCAACGACATTTCTAAGTCCTTGAGTGAAATCACGTAGAACATTCTTTGATTGAATGTTGTTACCATTTACCAAGCCTAAAATCTCATAATTCTGATTAGGAATATTTTCTGTTGTTGTAATTATCATTTTCTTTTACACCTCAAATATCAATATTTATAATATTATTTACATACTTTAACTAAAAAGTAGTAATTGGATAAGATAAGAATAATACCATATATTATTCCTTCTTTTCTAGGATTAAATCAAGTTTATCATTTAACTGTGTGATCTTATCATCTAAGTCATCAATCTTCT
>MUZZ01000209.1 GCA_003266075.1 Methanosphaera sp. rholeuAM74 | reverse complement strand
ACTGTACTTTTCATGTGACAGGCTACAGAAGATGGGCAAAGTCGATATCTTTGATACCGTCAATTATTACGTCGAGAATTATCATGACTCCTTAATTGAAACACTAGACCACCCCGTGTTTATTTTAGTAGATGAAGCACAATACGATAAGGATTGGTCTTTAAGCGGTAAATTAATCTTTGACGCATCACCGAATATTTTCATGATATTTAGTGGATCATNNATTGAATGGAAAATTAATATATGACGGCACTAAAAACATTTTCATGATATTTAGTGGATCATCTGCTTTGAAACTATCATATAGTGCTGATGCTGCAAGAAGATTACTGAATATCCCCATTTATCCATTAACATACCATGAACATTTAAAACTAAAATATCAAAACTTTGAAAATGATATATCTAATCAGGTGATTAGCTTGATTTTTGATGGCAGAGCAGACAATATTACGCATCTAGAGAAGAGAGTGATGGATATCTACTTGGGGTTAGGAAAGTATGACAGCCATGAGTGGAATAAGTTCCTAGAATTCGGAGGATTTCCATCAGCATTCTACCAGAACAGTAATGAGATAACTAAGAAAATAGTTAATATGGTGGATAAGGTTGTCAGGACAGATATGATTAATATTGAAGGCATCACTAGTGATACACAGTATCTTGCATTTCAAATTTTGAACTTCTTTGCCTTCCAAAATCCTGGCACGGTTTCAAAGGGTTCTCTTTCAAACACTTTTGATGTGAAGACTGCCCTTGTTTCTAAGGTAATTGATATCTTAGAAAAAACACAGCTAATCTTTCATGTTGAGGCATTTACTTCATCAGTTAAGCGGACAACAAAGCCACATGAATACTTTTTTACCTCACCCAGCTTAAAACATAATCTTGCCCTAGACGTGGGTAATGCCATACTCGAAGACAAGACAGCGTATACTGGTAAATTACTTGAAAACTATGTGGCTTCAAGCTTCTTCAACCTAGATAATAGGGGTGTTACATCCTACAAGATATATTATGATGATAGCAGGAAAAAAAGTGAAAAGAATGTTGATTTTATCGTGCAAAAAGGCTTTGAAAATCCTATTCCAGTCGAGGTAAGTTGTGGTAGAAAAAATAAATCACAGATTAAGGGTGCAATTAGCAGGTATGGTTCATCCCATGGGATTATTATTTCTAATACTACTTCAAAGGTTGTTATGGAGGATAATATCATTTACTTACCACACGAGGTATTTGCTTTTATGTAATCCTCCTGGATTTGAAGTTGTATACTTAGTAGACTATTATTGGGGGGGATTGTTGATACTTTTTGGGAATCATTATGATTCTAAAAGGATTATCCAGTATGGGTTTTTATGCTTTGCTAGGTATGTTTTCAGGGGGCTGTTCAACTCCAATTTTTACTTGTTTTTCTTGAATTTTTTGAAATATTATGTCAACGTATAGTTAGCCTGATTCAACTAATTTTAAAGTTCTATTTATTTCATTACTTTTCTCGTATATAACGAAGTATTTTTCTATGGAAACTTCTTCGTTATACTCAGAATTGTCATTAAAAATAGGGTAACATTTAAATGCTAGTAAGAACATAGTATTATTAGTGATTCTGTGAATCATTATCCTTACGGAGTCTACTGAGCTAGAAGTAGTGTGTGTTAATACCATACTTTTTAGAAGTTCGAAAAAAACACTTTTCCTCCCAAAATTTTATTAAAATCTGTTAGAATGATGTTTTTAGTAGGGTGTCTGTGTCCTTAAAAAAGTAGCTAGGCATTCCACTCTAAACATGACCTAGTAGTAGAACGCTGTATAGAAGCTTATTTTTTTTCTTCTGTATTCTATAAGGAGGTGATTACCATGTAAGAAATAATAGTGCTAGTATTTCTACCAGTACTATATATACAGACAATTGAGTTCTTTTTTAAGACTCATTTGTCTAAAAATAACATTGTTTTCATTAAAAGCTCAAAAACATGTTAGCCCCATATTATTAAATCGCTACACCTAAGATAAATTTAAATCACCACCCATACACATGGGAGCCAATAATAATTATCTGTTGACTGGAAGGATTAACACCCATCCTGTGGGGGTTATGGATTGCACATCTTACAGCCCACGTAGCCATTGTCTATTGCCTCTTGTCGTGACTGGAAGTAGATCTTGTTTTTCTCACTCATCTTGTCTACACCCTCACAGCTTGCCCTATGGAATTTGTGTGAGTTAACATTTCCCACGTATCCACCACTACTACTAGGTGTATCCACCTTTTCTGCTTGTATGCTAGTGTTCGTAGTGTTATGTGCCGTGACATCCTCAGCCTGTGTGGTATCCGCCCACTTGTAAGGTGAAAACTCACTCGGTGGAATATACATCACCTCTGCGAGGTGCTCCTTAAGAAGCATCTCGTTAAGATTTCTGCCATCAACGAGGACAACCGCGAGCGTCCTGCCATACTTATCCCTATACTTCCTATCATCAACGTTAATGCCAACCTCCTTGTTCAAACAAAGCTTCTCGACGAAGCCCTTGGATGCCCTGTAGCCAGTCACACCCTTTTCTGGAGTGTTCACTCCGACCAACCTGACCTTTTCGCCACTATCCAAGTATATTGTGTCCCCATCAACTACGTGAGTACATACAGCCCTCTTCTCACTCGTGTACGGACTTTCATTGTACTTGGACACTATGTCCTCCACAGAAAAACTATCATAATAATTATCTGGAACATCATGAGAAAAGCCTGTACCCCTATAATTAGCTGATGAAGCCGATAAAAGCATCAACATAACCAGTAATATTGAAAAAATTACTATCTTCCTGTTAAAAATCATCACTTGATAAACACCCCCCCACAATAGAAGTTTCTATATATCATGTATTAACAGCATCATATATAAAAGTTAACAGGGAATCTATATGTACGAATAAAAGTTAAAGCCTAATTCAACAATCATATAACACTGAGTTAGAAACACAAACCCAATGATTCAATATAAAAAGAGAAAGCACCAAAATAAAAGATGGAAACATGGATAGTACTATGATAAATTAAAAGCAAAACTAAAATAAATGAGAGTATACCTGGAAGTTAGAAAAAAAGAGCCAAATATAATGTAATAAAAAATGGGGAAAAAAAGGGAGAATAACAAATAATTATCCTACCCTAAGAACACCCACAGCATCCAACTTCGCAGAAGCAGACGTGTAAACAGCCTTAATAGCATACTCCCCTGCTTTGAACGTTTTCGGTACTACGTAAGTAAATGTGGTCGTATCACCACTTACTTTAGCATAAAGTTTATCATCTGAGGCTTTAACTGTTCTACCATTGATTTTTAGAACTACTTTACCATTATCGAGGTTTTTCGTGGAAACAGTGATTGTCACTTCCTCTCCTGCTTTAGTGGTTACATCACTTACTGTAAATACTGTTTCACTTGTTTCTGGTGTGACTATTGTAGGATTTACCGTGTTACTAGTTTTTTGTGGTATTTCAACATTACCAGTAAATACTGCTTCAATTGTTGTTTCATCATTCCACGTTTTTGGTACATTGTAGTCTAGTGTTGCAGTATTGTCTGATACATCTGCATAGAGGATTCTACCAGTTTCTGAGTCTCTAAGGATTTTACCGTTGACTTTGAAGTAGACCCGTCCACTGTTTACTTCTATGTTTTCATCATCCTCTATTAGTGTAATCTGTGCTGTGATTCGTGTTGTTTCTCCGATAGTTGCTGTTATTGGTTCTAGTGTGATGTTTAGTGTGCTTGCCCGTATGATTGCTGATTTTCTGGTCTGGCTGATTGTTGGTTGTACTGTCAGTATCATGAAGCTGGTTGTCGGTGTGATGTTGAATTCTAGTGTGTCTACGGTTTGGTCTAGTTCGCCGTTGATATAAACATTGAACTGGTTTTGTTCTAAGATGTCAGTATCATAGTTTTCAGGGTTTTGGATGGTGTATGTTCCTGTTATTGTGATTGGTTCATCGGTGTATGTTTTTTCCGGGAGGTTCAATGTTAGTGTGTCATTGATTGTGCTG
>MUZZ01000072.1 GCA_003266075.1 Methanosphaera sp. rholeuAM74 | reverse complement strand
ATAATTACATGAAAGTATAAATGAGGCGGTTTTTGTATACATTTCCATTTCACGTCTTAAAGCATGCTGAGCATCTTTTGTCATGTTGTCCACTTAATTATTCATCAAAAATCATCGACCCAATCCAGTCAAGGTGTGCAATATTCAGGTTTGGTCCAATAAAGGCAATACAAGTAATCGACAGACTCAAATACATAGCACAAGAGGAGGGAATCGAAGTCCAACAGTCAGCCCTAGAAAACATAGTCTACTTCACACAGGGGGATATGCGTCGCTCAATAAACATACTACAGGCATCCACGACGACAGACAACAAAGTAACAGATGAAACGGTCTTCGAAGTCATTAGCCGTGCAAAGCCAAAGGATGTGCGTAAAATTATCACAAAGGCATTGGACAAGGATTTCATGTCTGCAAGAGACCTGCTAAGAGACATCATGATAGTAGATGGTATTAGTGGAGACGACCTCATAACCCAGATATACCAGGAAGTCACCGAGATGACTCGTGAAGGAATAATATCAGAGGAACACTTCGTCAAACTAATGGAGTACATGAGTGAATGTGATTACCGTATAAGGGAAGGATCAAATCCAAGACTCCAACTAGAAGCACTACTAAGTAAATTTCTAATAGTTAAATAAGGTTGCATCAAATTGAAATGGGTAGAAAAATATGCACCCAAAACACTGGGTGAAGTTCTTGGAAACGCCAAGCCAAAGGCAGAAATAGAGGCATGGGCAAAGAAGTGGTCACAAGACCAGCCACAAAAGCCATTACTACTGTTAGGTTCTCCAGGAATAGGTAAAACTACTATAGCACACCTTGTCGGAAAGGAATACTTCAGTGAAACTATAGAAGTAAACGCTAGTGACAAAAGATCCTATGACATACTCAGAAGAAGCATAGGGGAAGCAGCACTAACACGAAGCTTATTCCAGGAAGGACACAAACTACTGATAATGGATGAAGTCGATGGACTAAATGGACGAGACGACTCGGGAGGAGTAAAGGCAATATCAGAGACGATAAAAAACTCCAAGCAACCACTAATAATGATGGCAAACGACCCCTACAGCAAACGACTAACATCACTCAAAAGCAAGTGTCAGACAATAAAATTCACCAAAATACATACAAACACAATCAATGCACACCTAAGAAGGATATGTGAAGCCGAAGACATCAAATACGACCCAGAAGTACTAAAGCAACTATCCAAGCAGTCAAATGGAGACCTGCGTTCAGCAGTAACATCCCTAGAGGCAATAGTGGACAACACAAAAAACATTACAAAGGACAGCCTATCAGTAATATCACAGAAGGACGGAGAACAAAACGTCTTCGACAGCGTACGCACAGTACTAAAAAGCAAGACACCAGAACATGTAATCGATGCCATGAGGGTAGACACACAACCACAGTTTCTAATAGAACTACTAGCCGAAAACATACCGAGAGAATACGAACGCACAGATGAAATAGCCAAAGCATATGATATGATATCATTAGCTGACGTAAACTTGGGAAGAGCATTCAGGACACAAAACTACACCTACTGGAAGTACGCATTCCTATTCATGGGAAGAGGTGTGGCATCAGCCAAAAGGCAGACATATAGGAAATTCGTCAGATACACAAACTCCACTGTATACGCACGGCTATCAAAAAGCCGTAAAAGAAAAAACCTAGTGGAAGCAGTGACATCCAAGATGAGCAAGAAACTGCACACATCACCAAGAGAACTGGAAAACCAACTGGCATACTACACGGTACTATTCGAAGACAATGAAACAGCGTATGACTTGAAAGAATACTTCAAACTCACGGATGACGAAGTCAAACTCTTCAGGTCAAGAAAGATACCTGTATCAGTCGAGAAAAACAGGATAAAACAGCTCAAAAAACAACAGGAACAAGAAGAGCAGGAATGGATGATACTTCAGAAACAGAAAAAAGAGGAAGCCAAAGCACAGACAGAAAAAGAGAAAGCCATACCAGAAAAAGAAACAGAAAAAACTGAAAAGACACCGAAAACCGATGAAACAGGTGCTGATGAAAAAACAGTCAAAGAATCACAGGAAGAAAAAACAGAAACAAGCAAAGAAGACAAGCCTAAATCAAAACAGACAACACTATTTGACTTCTAGGTCAAACTAATACTCCCCTTTTCCACAACTTTCTTCTTCGATATGATTCTATGCAATCATTTCCCATGTTTTCATATTATTCATTATTTGCTTATCCAGTTGTGATTAAGTCAATATAACCGCCAAAAGCATATTCTAGCTCTTCTAAAATGGATAATAATCTAAGCTCATCAAACCATCTTTTTCTACGATGAAATCTATGTCACTATCACTAGTAGCTTTTGCCCATAGTATAAAAGCCAAAAAGACTAACTTTTGAAACACCATATTCTTGGGCTATGAGTACAACATACTTCTTATTTCTTCAAACAAATATCACTAAATCCTAATTGTGAATGACAGAATAAGTCATAGATGAAGCTTTTAGGAATGTTTCACTACTAAATGTATATTTAAAATGTAAACTTACTTACTCTATTTTTTTACTATTCTCATATTATATATCCATATTTTGTTTAATATGTTTAGTAATAACACATGCATTTCGCATTGTTAAATAATTCTCGTACATATTCCAATCTCTCTGTTGATACATTAATTGTACATTACTTTGTAGATTACCTATTATTATTCAATGGATGTGAGTTTTGGTAGATTTTAAGCCTTTTTTTAGATATGGTGTTTTATTATCCAGTAGATTTTATTTAATTCTTAATTTAGATGTTATTTTATATTTAAATATATTCTAAGTCATTGTTGTGCTACTTTGTTCTAAAGAATATCTTAAAGCATTTTTTATCGTATCATGCTTTCTATTCAAATTTCTATGACTTAATATTTTTATTATTTGAGTGACATATATATACATATCATAATTTGTGGAGTTAGAATGATTTTTAGTTATGATTCAAAGTTTGTTTCTTTAATCATTTAATTCACATAATAATATTTCATGAATTATGCAATTAGACACAATAAAAGAAAAATGATTAATATGATAATACATAAGCATACTAAGGCCTTACTAGTATTCTTATTACTCTTAATTACAGTAACTGGCTTGTCTGTTGTCTGTGCAACAGATGATGATAGTCTGGATAGTAGCATATCAACTCAGCAGAACACTATCCAAGAAGAAGTTACTACGGATATTAGTACGGATAAATTAGTTAAAACTGAAAATAAAAATGTCAAACAATCTTCATATGACTATGAATGTGATAATGGAACATTCACTGAATTAGAGTCTGATATTAATGCAAATGATAATTTAGTGTTAGAAAAGAACTATGTTCGTTCATCAGAAGAAGATGTTATAGTAATTAACAAGACAATCACAGTCGATGGTAATGGATACGTCATCGATACTAATGAAAACTCTGGAACATTCAATATCACAGCTGATGCAAATGTAACATTTAAAAACACGATTTTTACGGGAAATCGTGGAAATATAGTTTCAATAAATAATAGGGGCCAGTTGACGTTTATTAACACGACCTTCCGTGATAATAATGTAACCTCTGGTCCAGCAGTACTTAACTCTAGTGGATCATCAGTTGTTGAAATAATTAACTCAACAGCATACGATAATGAGGGTATTGGGGGAATATTTTCTTTTGCTAATACTGCAAAGGTACTGGTTAATAATTCAAACTTCTCATATAACAATGCAAGTAACTCAGTACTCCGACCGTCATCATCTTCAGTAACATTCACAGTAGATAATTCACGTTTCACTTCAAACCATGCATCATTGTATGGTGGAGCTATTAATGCTCAGGCAAAAACACTTATCAATAACTCATACTTTGAGGGTAACTGGGCTGAAACTAAGGGTGGAGCTATTGCTCTACGTGGCGGTCGTGCAACAGTAATGAACTCCATCTTCATTAACAACAAGGTAGACAATGATAATCCTAAGAACACCTCCCAGGGGGGAGCAATATATTCAACAGTGCCAATGACACTCATTAACAACACTATGACCAATAACTCTGCATTCAATGGTTCAGCAATTTATGCCGACTCAAGGGGTGGATTTACTAATCCGACGATAATAGCCGAGGATGCTGTGGCAGTAGAGGATGATGAGTTCACAATCATTGTCAGGGTTACCGATGACTCATCAAACAATGTTACTGGTGGTAACATCAGCGTAACTATTGCTGGTCATACATTCAAGGCATTTGTTGATGAGGGAGTAGCCAGTATAAATGTTGTCGAATCTATTGATTCAGGCAACTATACTATTACACCAGAATACTCACAACTATCAAGTGATGGAAATCCTAACATCACAACTGCTAAATTAGAGATTCTACCATCAACTAAGCTCAACTATGCTAANNTGATTCAATTAAAAGAAGTGCAGCAGAAAGTAATCTCACAGTCAACAAGTCAATAGTACTCGACTTGAACGGCCAATTAATTGATGCAAACTATGGACGAATATTCATAATAGAAGATAACGTAGAGTTAACAGTAAAAAATGCTGTAATAGTTAAAGTGGCAAGTCCTGAAGAAAGCATGATGGGTTCAAACGGTACACTAGCATACCTATACAATGGTAGGTTAATTCTGGACAACGTCACCATAGTCAATGATACTGCATCAAACTTTGGTAGTGTTGCCACAGGTTCTTTAATATATTCATCAAGACAATCAGAGGTAATAATTAACAACAGCCTCTATGAAAACAACACGGCAGCATTACTTAGAGTCTATGGTAATGCAACAATCGATAACACATGCGTAACTAACAATCAGCTGAGAACAGGCTGGGATGAAAGAAGTCAGGGAGTAATAGATGACTGTGGAAACCTCACAATAATCAATTCACTCTTTGAAAACAATACGGTTGGACAGTCACTAATATATGCAACACTCACGGATTATCCGGTAAACGTCAACAACTCATCATTTATTAATACTGACGCATCCTTTGGTAATGGTGGTGCACTACAGCTACGTGCAGGTGGAAACATTGACTACTCCACATTCATAAATAACCGTGTGATGGTTTCAAGCCTCGGTCGTAATGGTGGTGCAATATACTCTAACGGTAACTTAAACGTAAACCACTCAATATTCATTAATAACCGTGCAACACAGGGTACAATAATAGCGTTCAACTATAACTGCCGTGCCAACATTGAAAACTGTGTACTCATGCCAATAGAAGGCTATTCAGCAATAATTAATGAGGATGAACTTAACACTCCTAAAGTAGTTGATAACAATTACTGGGGAATAAACACCTCACCACAGCAGTACGTTGAAAGTGGAACATACTGGGATGATAACGATGAGAGTGCAACTAGTTCTAGCATAACAGTAAACAACTGGGTTGTAATGAACTCCACACTAATACCAAGCGAGGACTACCATTATGGTGATATGATAACAGTACTCACATACTTCAACCAGACACTAGATGCTAATGGAAACTATGCAGAATACACCGATGTACTGCCAGATGGATTCAACGTCACATACAAGTCAACAACAGGTATACTAGACAGTAGTATAGCAACAGTAAGTGGTGGTGTTGCAACAAACAGCTACACTATACTTAACGGTGAGTTCACAATCAACGTGACCCAGAACAAGGCAGAAAACATATTAACTGGCGTTGCACTCATGCCTGAACCATTAAATCTAATAGTATCTGATGATAACTTCACTGAATACTTCAACGATGACGGCACACCAAAGGACTTCATAACACCAAACTCAGTGATACAATTTGACGGTCAAATAGAGCAAAGATACATACAACTTGACATGCCACTAACACTAACAACATTCACCAACCAAGCAGTACTCAGGGATGTCATAATAGACATATACAATAACGCAGCAAACACTAACATAACTAACTTAATCATAGAAAACGAGAACTACGCAGAAGCATCAATACGCATCACAAACACTTCAAAGATAATACTAACCAACAACACGCTAACACAAGCCAACAATAACAGTAAAGTACGTGCAGTACTCGTAAGAAACTCACAGTACATAACATTAGAGGCTAACACCATAAAAACAACTGGTGTGTGTGATGACATAGACTACTGGAACGGTGGAGGACTTAAAACATCATCAATAGAATTAACTAACTCAACTAATTGTCTTATAACCAACAACCAAGTCATAACAAACGATACTGGTAGTGGAAGCTTCGCCGGAACAATTGAAGCAATTACTATCACGGCTTCATCAGACAACAACATCACAGATAACACAATCAACGTGACCTCAAGCAGGTACGCATATGCAACATCACTAACAAGCAACGCATACAACAACCTAGTAGAAAACAACACAATCACATCTAAGGGTACACAGTATGCTTGTGGAGTACAGATTACAGGCAACGCAAAGGACAATACTGTAACAGGTAATGACATAAAAACTGTAGCAGAAAATGTGACCTATGGATTATACATATCCAATAACTATGATGGAGTCATATCAGACAACATTATAAGCTTCAACAACATCACTGCACAGTCAAAGTCAGCCTACCTTGTAGAGTTATGGTATGCAAAATCCACCAGGATTCTAAACAACAGCTTCACAGGTGCAAATGATTACACACTAGCAATAGCAGGATACCAGACAACATACAATAACATCACAGGAAACTATATGAACCTTACAGGATACATGGAATCAGACCCAGTCGAAAATGACTTCATACTAGTCGAAACAACAGGAGTAAAACTAGTGGGAAACTCCAACTACAACATAGTAAAAGATAACAACATCACAGTCACAACTCCACTAACAACATCAAATGCTGTAAACCTCACTGCAAGTGACTATAACAATGTCACAGACAACTATCTGGTTGCAACCTTTAACACGGGGGATGTTGCAGTAACCACTACCACACAGACAAACATAGTAAGAAACAACCTGCCAAACGATCCAAAAGAAGTAATAATAACAGATGACACATACACTGACTACTTCGATAGCCAGTCAAGACTAAAGGTAAGCCTACCAGCATCATCAACAATATACCTGTCAGGAGAATTCCATGACAAAGTATTCATATTCGACACACCACTGACAATTACAAGCCACGAAGACCAGGCAGTACTCGTGGACTCCCAGATAATCCTACAATACGGTTCAAAGGATTCACAGATAACAAACCTAGTCATGAATAATACAAACAGCCTGGACTACCTAATACTCTTAGATGATGTATCCAACATAACAATCTCAAACAACAATCTAACACTATCTAAGGATAGTGGTGATGCACATATAATCGTATTAAACAAAACTGATAACACACTAGTAGCAGATAACAACATGACACTAACTGCAGCACAACAACCAGTGGAATTTGATGAATACAATGTAGGATACATAGAGTCAAGTGCAGTATCATTATATAATTCAAGTCAGAACACGATAAGAAACAACAACATAAAAGTAGACACAACACAGAAAATTGATGATGACTCACTAATAGTTGCATTGGATGTCAGTGGAAAATATGACTATGGAGTTAGCTTCGAGTACTACTACTCAGCAGAAAACAACATCTACGAGAACATTATTGAAGTTAACGCAGATGATACAACCACGGCAGTCCTCCTACAGGGATACACCAGATACAACAACTTCACAGAAAACAACATAACATTAACAACAGATGTAGAAGAAGATTCCTACACCGTAACAGCATATGGTGTTGGAAACAGGATTACAAACAACATATTAATAGCTGACAACCTCTACGGTGATAATTCAGTAACTTCAACCGATGACAACACAGTACAAGACAACCAGCCACAAAACAGGTACACAACCACCATCACCCCGGTAATCCCAGAGGAAGCATACATTGGAAGCCAGATAACAGTAACGGCAATAGTACACGATGAGAACGCTGAAAGTGTGACAACATCAACAGTAGAAGTCAGGGATAACAATGATAACCTGCTAGGTATAATAGACCTAACACAGACAACTAACACTACAATAACATTCACAGATGAATACGATGGAGACCTAACACTCATATACATGGGAGATGCAACATACCTAACATCAAACACAACAGCACACATTAAGGTAACACAACCAGTAGTCACACTAACACTAGCCGACGTAGTATTGACAAACGCTACAACAACACTAAGTGTTGATGCAAAACTCGGTGACGACCCATTAACAAGTGGAAAAGTCTACTTCAAAGTAAATGGTAAAGTGCTACGTGAGGCTAATGGTAGAGTATTATACGCAGACATAATAGGCGGACAGGCAGTCCTAGAAGACTACACACAAACAAACGCATGGGATGATGCTACAACAGTAACAGCAATATATACCACATCTAACGGTGAAAAAATAAGTAGTAACACAGAAAACGTCCAAATTATCACAGTTCCACAAGTAGAAGATGAAAATAAAGAACCTGCAATAGTACTATCAGATATAAGTGCAGGGGTGACAGAAACAATCACATACANNGGTGACAACAAGGTATACTCACACATAGAAGACGGTGTGGCAACATTCACATATACTGTGCCAAAAACCTTGAAAGCTGGTGACTACACAATCAAGGCAGTATACACCAACTCAAACCTTAAACTAGAACAAACAGCCACATTAACCATATCATAGGGGTTGAATTGTACTAATAGATTTAACCCCCTCCCATATTATTCTTTTTTTAGCACTCAATACAATTAATGGATTAGATTATACATGCTAAATTCTCATTGATAATTATTTCCATAGTTTACCTTCAACATATTACTAATATGATGCAGTCATTCTCTGTGGATGTTCTTTATGATTTAACTTTATTTACCAGCCACTATTTTTCATTTTGTGATAGTTATAAATTGTTGTTAAAACATAAATAGAATACAATAGCAACAAGTAGTCTTTTATATAATTTGGATAAATGGTGGGTAGAATCTATATGTTTTTATATGCAAGTGATATGATGAAATATGCCTTTTCAGAAAGTCTGGATGAGGAGTACATTGAAGGCTCTCATTGTATACTGGGGGTGGCATTTGACAGTACGACAAGCTACAGGGCAGGCTCAAGGTATGGTCCAAAAGCGATACGTGAGGCATCATACAACTTTGAGTCATACAATATAAACTTTGATAAGACATTAACAGCTACCAGCTACGATATAGGTGATGTCGAGTTGAACAATGGAAACTATAACTCAACCAAGCACAGGATAAAGGACACAGTAAAGACCCTACTGGACATGAACCTCAAACCTATAGTGTTGGGTGGGGAACACACAATTTCACACGCAGTAGTCGAGGCAATAAAAGAACATGATGAGGACAAGTTCCGTGATGTTACTATAGTACACTTTGATGCACACCTAGACATGAGGGATGCATACCTTGGTGAGAAGTACTCCCATGCAACAGTACTACGACGCATACACGAACTAAATCCTAGACAAATAATTCAGATTGGAATACGTTCAGCACAATACGATGAGTACGACTACGTAAAATGCCAAGACAACATCACAGTCTACACCAGCAGGAACGTTCAAGATAGTAAAGATGAGATAATAGAAAAACTATCCGGCATAGACACCCCGGTATACATCACGGTAGACGTTGACGTCCTAGACCCAGCTTATGCTCCAATGGTTGGAACACCATCACCATGTGGGATAACACCAATGGACTTGGAGGACTTCATGAAGCAGTTAGCCGTAAAGGACGTCCTTGGTTTGGACGTGGTTGAAGTATCATCAGACAAAATTGGTGATATAACAAGTATAAACGCTTCCAAAGTCATATATGACTACTTATGCCTACAAGAACAATAAACAAGAAGGAGTTGTTAATCATGTTTCCAACTATAAGAATGAGAAGGATGAGAAGTGATGAAAGATTAAGGGCAATGTTTCGCCAGACAAAGGTTTCAATAGACGACTACATATACCCATTATATATTAAGGAACGAGCAGAGGATGGTAAAAGAGAAGAGATAACTACGATGCCTGGTCAGTACAGGTACTCCGTCGATGATGCCGTGGAATATGCTGGAAAACTCGAGGATGAAGGATTAACTTCAGTAATACTCTTCGGAATACCAGACAAGAAGGATGAAGTAGCAAGCAGTGCATATGACCCTGAGGGCATAATACAACAGACGATACGTAAACTAAAACAGCAGACAAACCTCGTCGTACTCGGGGATGTGTGTATGTGTGAGTACACCGACCACGGACACTGTGGAATAATAAAGGACAACTACGTGGAAAACGATTCAACACTAGAGTACCTTTCAAAGATTGCTGTAAGCTATGCGGATGCTGGAGTAGATGTTGTTGCACCTAGTGACATGATGGATGGCAGGGTATCAGCTATACGAAGTTCGTTGGATGAGAATGGTTACATAAACACGCCGATATTCTCCTATGCAGCCAAGTACTCATCCACATACTATGCACCATTCAGGGATGCAGCTGATTCAGCACCAAGCTTCGGAGACAGAAAGTCATACCAGATGGATCCATGCAACTTCGATGAGGCAATACGTGAAGTAGAACTTGACATACAGGAGGGATGTGA
>MUZZ01000249.1:1480-2498 GCA_003266075.1 Methanosphaera sp. rholeuAM74 | reverse complement strand
TGTTCAATTCACGCAAATACAAGCTGTTCGGTATCATAAACGGTATAGATACAAAGAACTATGACCCTATGACGGATCCGAATATTGCGGTAAACTACGGGCCTGACAGTATAGACAAAAAAATTGAGGATAAGCTGGCTCTTCAGAGAGAACTCGGTCTGACCGAGGATCCTACCATTCCGCTGTACGGAATGGTCAGCAGACTGACAATGCAGAAAGGTGCTAATCTCGTTGCCGAACTGCTTCCTCAGTTTATGGAAAGAACTATGCAGCTGGTCGTACTCGGAACAGGGGAATTCCAGTATGAGAATGCCATAGGAGACTTTGCATATCATCATCCGGAGAATTTTGCGGCCAGGATCACATTCGATGAATCCCTTTCAAGACGTATATATGCGGGCTCGGATGTATTCCTGATGCCGTCGCAGTTCGAACCTTGCGGACTTGCACAGATGATATCCATGAGATACGGCACACTGCCTCTGGTAAGAGAGACCGGCGGACTCAAGGATACAGTTAGCGGATACTGGGATGTCGGTGAGGAAGCAAACGGATTCTCATTCAGGGACTTCGATATTGAAGGACTCAGAAACGCAGTCGATCTGGCTCAGAATATCTGGTATGATCACCCGGATATCTGGAAAAAGATGCAGAGCAATGCTCTTGCGATGGATTTCAGCTGGGACAAATCTGCAGGAGAATACAGAGAGCTGTATAACTACATACTCGGGGAATAGGAAATAAGCATTCAGCTTAAACAGCGCAATAGAAATCATAAGGCGGTTTATCTGCCCGGCGGACATCGGCTGTGACCCGTCCCGGGAACAGATAAACCGTCATTTTTGCTCGGAAAGAAGCCCGTGATGATAAGCATAGTATTTCGCATATACGTATGGCCCGGGCTGCTCGCTGAATTTTATAATACCGGTATTGGAAACAGATATTTGGAAGGAAAAGACCTAATGAAGATTTTTCACGATTCTCACAGCACTGAATACAGAATGCCTTTCGGTGCAGC
>MUZZ01000249.1:0-1461 GCA_003266075.1 Methanosphaera sp. rholeuAM74 | reverse complement strand
TGTGATCTCCGGAGTGTAATGTTCGGCATGTGGCAGGACGAAGAGGGCAGAGACAGCTGGCAGGAGATGGAAGAGACATCGGACGGCAGATATTCGGTCACGGTAAGGATGCCTGATACCGGCACTCTCATCTGGTACGCCTTTGCTGTCACATTCGGCGCAGAAGGCGGAAACAGAACTATTTATTACGGAAACAATGCTGAGAGGCTGGGAGGGACCGGCTGCATATATAATGCCGATCCTGTGCCTTATCAGATTACAGTATATAAAAAGGCAGATGTTCCGGAATGGTATAAGGACGGCATAATATACCAGATATTCCCGGGCAGGTTCGCGCGCGACAATGACTGGGAAAAACGCTGCAGAGATTCGGCAGATGCTCTTGCGGAGAGAAGAAGCGATACAAAGAGGGTCATAGAATATGACTGGAACAAAGAAGCCTATTATGTTAAGAACGATGAAGGTGAGGTAACAGAATGGCCTCTTTACGGCGGAAGCCTCAGAGGAATAGAGGAAAAGCTGGATTACCTCAGATCGCTGGGTGTTACGGGTATATATCTCAATCCCGTAGTTGAATCAGCGTCAAATCATCATTATGACACATATGATTATATGAAGGTGGATCCTTCGCTCGGAACAAATGAGGATTTTGAGCATCTCGCAGAGACTGCAAAAAGCCGCGGAATAAAGATCATACTTGACGGAGTGTTCAGCCACACCGGCAGAGACAGCATTTATTTCGGCAAATACAGCAGCGACGGCAGCGGAGCATATAACGATCCTGATTCACCTTATCGCAGCTGGTATAAATTCGATGAGAGCGAAGCCTGCGGCTATAAGAGCTGGTGGGGAGTCGAGGATCTGCCGGAAGTGGACGAAGAACAAGCCGGCTTCAGAGAGCTCATAAACGGTGAAGACGGAGTCATCGCAAACTGGATGAAAATGGGCGCATCGGGCTGGAGGCTGGATGTCGCGGACGAGCTGCCTGATTCATTTATCAGCGAACTCAGGGAAAGGGTCAGAAAATGCGATCCGGACGGGCTTCTGATAGGAGAGGTCTGGGAAGATGCCAGCAATAAGATAAGCTACGGTGAGAGACGAAGATACTTCATGGGCGATGAACTCGACGGAACCATGAACTATCCTCTCAGGACCATGCTGCTTGATTACATCAATTATACTATCGGTTCCGGCATGGCAGGCAGAAAACTGGAGAGCCTCAGGGAAAACTATCCGGAGGAGAATTTCTATGCGGCGCTCAACCTGATAGGTTCGCATGACAGAGAGCGTATAATAACTTCGATGGCAGCTGCCGAGGACCGTCCGTCGGCTGTAAGAAAGGTCAGGCTTCTTTCAACTCTTCAGTACACTCTCCCGGGCGTCCCGTGCCTTTACTACGGCGATGAGGCCGGACTGGGCGGAGGAGCGGACCCTGCAAACAGGAGCTGCTTCCCGTGGGGA
>MUZZ01000221.1:2913-6848 GCA_003266075.1 Methanosphaera sp. rholeuAM74 | reverse complement strand
TGAAAACAGCCAATTCATCAAAAACTCTGCAAGATGGGGAACAATAACCAACGACCACGTCATAACCATCAACAACTGTACACTACGTGACGGAATAAGCTACGACCTATCAAGTACGTTCAAGTACGGTTCAGGTGTAGCATCCAACACTGGATCAGCTGACTACTTCAACAGATACCGTATCTACGGAATCATCACAAACATCGACAACTGTCTATTTGAAAACAATGGACAAACCGACGTATACCAAGCAGAAGGAAACCTAACCCTGACAAACTCAGAATTCAACAACGCAACAGGAGTATACCTAACCGACAATGTATTTGGTTGGAATTACAATACGGATGACTTTGCATTCACAATAGAAAACAACACATTCACCGACGTTAAAATATCATCACTATTTACCACGCTATCATCATATAGTGACAAAGTATTCGCAGTATACTCAAACACCACATACCTAGCAACAATCAAAGACAACAAGATAACACTAAACAATGACGGATTCGGAATATACTTAACATCCAATAACACCGTAGAAAACAACACACTAGACTCCAAAATACAAGTCGATGGAAACTATAACACAATAACACAAAACACTATAACAAACAACGAAAAAGCAGCAATATATCTATCAACAAGTGCAAACAACAACGTGATAACAGATAACACACTACAAGCAATGATAACAACAGGAAACAGTGCAGTAGACTCAAACAAGCAAACCAATACCATAGAAAACAACGTTCCAGAATCCCCTGTCGATGTAGAACTAAGCGATGAAACATACTCACAATTCTTCAACGAGGACGGTACACTAAAAACAAGTGTTGTAAACGGTACAATGATAAAAATAGTGGGTGACGTGAACAACAAAAACATTACCCTAGACAATGCTAAAGTAGGAATTAAAAGAGAAAACGGAAAACTAAACAACGTAAGTATAACAGTGAAAGAAAACGCTAACACCATAATAGACTCCGTGATAATAAACAATACCAACTCTAACCCATACGCAGTACAACTAGAATCAGAAAACAACATAATACTCTCTTCAACAATTAACATTAACACCACAAACCCTGTAACAGCAGTTGTCATAAAAGGTGATAGTAATAAATTAGAATCAAATACAATGAAGATATATGGACCATCATCAAATACAACAGGACTAGCAGATACAATAGCAGTAGATATACAATCATCTAATAATAGGTTAACAGGAAACTCATACCAGATGTACAATACTACTGATTCAACGGCAAATATCATCGGAATTAAAATACAAAATAATGACCATAAATTAACAAACAATTATGTAAATGGTGGTAATGGAATAAGCATCACAAACAATAATATCATTGGATTCTATTTAGAAAATGCTGATAATAACACGATTGAAGGAGAGTTAGGTGATAACTTTATTCCAACAAATGAAGGAATAGGTGTTTACTTAGTTGATTCAGAAAATAATATTATAACAGAATGTCCTCAGATAAGAAATACCAATGCAAAGAGTATTTGTGGAATTAAAGTAGAAGGAAAAACAAAAATTGTTAATTACAACATTATAAAAACTCCATCAATTACTACACTCGGAGAAAACGCTGTATGTCTTGAATTGATTAACACAAACAATACCAACATTCAACCAGTTACAGAAAAAGGATGGTATAGGGCAACTGGAAATGACATAACAACCATCAGTATAGTAAATTCAAATAACACAAATATTAGTTATTTTACAGCACAAATATTTGATACATCAAACAACTCTAGTAGTATGTTTAAAGTTATAAATAGTGATAATACACGAATAAATGGAATATCATTCGAGAAATCAGTAGGTTCATATGCACAGATAATAAACTCAACCAACACATTCATTGGACAAGGAACAAGTACAAAAAATGTTACAATTATATCAAAAGATGTACCTATTACGATTAAAAATTCATCAAATACAAATATTACAGGAATAACTGCCATCATAGATAACTCTGTTGCAATTGAATTAACAGATTCTGACAACAATTCAATCACAAACAACTATTTGAAAGCACAACACAATGGTGGAGACCTAGCAGTTAATCAGATAAACTCCAACAACAATGAATTAATCAACAACACACCAGAAACAATTAAAATAACCGACGATAACTATGACGAATACTTCACAGACAATGTGTTTAACAAAGAAAATACACTTATAGTAATAGACTCAAATATAAATGATAAAATACTGACATTCACTAATCCAAATTCACTCATATATAACCCAAACAACTACACAATAACTGGTGGAAAAATAGAGTTTACACCAGAATCAATGGGTACAAACATTACCAATCTTAACACAAAAGACACACCAATTATTATTGGAGCAAGTAATCTCAGACTTGAAAATTCTACCATAACAAGTGATAGTGATAAATTAGAAATAACAATAAACAACACACGTGGAGTGATAATTAACAATAACACAATCACGGCAGAAAACATGGAAGGTAGTGCAATAAATGTAATAGACTCACAAGCTACAATAACTAACAATTACATAGTTACCAAAAATGCTGAAGCAAACGTGGCAATAAATAGTATTAACTCACAACTTACACTAAATAAAAATACGCCAACACCAAAACTAACAGATGATACTTATAACCAATACTTCGATGAAAACGGAGTATACAATGCAAGTGAATTAATAAACTTAATAGAATTAGGTTCAGATTTATACGACAAAAATATGACATTCAACACAGAGATTACACTAGAAAACCCTGACAAATTCACAGTATATAATGCTACTATCACAAATACTGCAAATAAACTAACTGTATCAAGTTTAATAATAAACAATACCGATTATCCATACCCTACAATAATTTCTTCAAATATCATATTTAATAACAACACAGTATATCAAAGTGGAAACAACTTAAAAGTAATTATTTCAGAAAATAGTACCAATACTTCTCAGTTCAGATATAATGATTTCATATGTGAAGGAAATAATAATATACTAATTTCATGTAACAACATAACTACCGCTTTCGAGTATAATAATGTGAATTTAACTGGAGATGAAATTGTTTTCATAAATACGATAAATTCGAAAGTAAATGTTCAATATAATAATTTATCTATAATAAGAGGAACTGGCGAAACACCTGTAATATACTATTCAAATATAACATCAATTACATACGTTAGATATAACAATATTACAATAAATAATAGCCAAACAACAACCCCAATAATAATAGATAATGCTAGAGTAAGATTTGATCAAAATAAACTATTGGTAAATACAACCCAAAACGATATGCCAATTATCAAAGTTATAAAAACAACCAATGGTCGTGTGAACAATAATTATATTGAATCTTTAGATCTTTTTGGAAATGATGCAATTGAAACTCCTGGACCAAAAACTGGAAATACACCTACTGGAAACAAAGACATTGAAAGTATTATAAGTATAGAACCTATTACAGTCAATATAGGTGAAGCTACTGATATCACTGTTAGTGTATCAAGTACGAATAATATGCCAATTAATGAAGGAAAAGTGTATTTCAAAATTAATGGTAAAGTGCTAAGAGATTCTAATAACAAAGTGATATACGCAGATGTATCAAATGGAATAGCAAATGTTACTGTAAATAATACCATCAACTGGAACGAGAATACAGAAATAAAATCATATTTTGTTAACTCAAAAATCTATACTGACTCTGTTAGTGAAGTGGTTAATCCTACAGTAACTGTGCCTGAAGAGGATGAACCTCTATTCTCTGTTGAGGATGTTACAACTACGGCTGGTAGTGAAGTGACTATTAGTGTTACTACTAAGAACTTAGATGATGGTAAAGTTGTCTTAAAAGTTAATGGTAAGACCGTTAAAAATAGTGATGGTAAGCTTT
>MUZZ01000221.1:278-2830 GCA_003266075.1 Methanosphaera sp. rholeuAM74 | reverse complement strand
TGATTATCTTCAACATATCACTATACAAAATTCATACCACAATATGACCCAAAACTATACAAAATTCATACCACAATATGACCCAAAACTATACAAAATTCATACCATAGTTTTATATATAATATTGAATAAAAATCATATTTAGTCAAACAAGTACGTAAACACTATTAAAATTATTCTGAAGTGATAAAATGGATGAAAAACTAGTAACACATATTAGAAGCCAGAATATGATTAGACCATCATTAATCAGCGATGATTTGATGTATAATAACAAAATTTTAAATCATAAATCTGATTATTACACTATGGTCAAATATATTGATAAGTTTTTAAATGGTGAAAATATTAACAGATATTTTGTATTACCTGGAATTAGAGATGTAGGTAAGTCAACAATTCTTTTCCAAATATATAATTATCTTCTTAGAGAAAAACATATCAAACCGACAAATATCATGTATATTAGTGTTGATACATTGAATCAAATTTCAAACAGTTCTATAATGGATGCAATTGAAGTTTATTTGAAGATAACATTTGATTCAACTATTTATACCGTCAAAGAACCAGTTTTTTTATTAATTGATGAGGCTCAATATGATAAAGACTGGTCTTTAACTGGAAAAATTATGTTTGATGCTTCTAAGAAAATTTTCATGGTATTTAGTGGTTCATCAGCATTGGATTTATCTTATAATGCAGATTCAGCCAGACGTCTTCTAAGAATTCCAATTACACCCTTGAATTTTTCTGAACATTTGAAACTTAAATATGATTATCATGATAACAACATTTCTAATGAGATTTGTGACTTAGTATTTAATGCTAATACTGATAATATCACTAAGTTAAATATGAAAATCATTGAAGCATATTCAGACATAAATAAATTTAATTTAAATGAATGGGATGAATTTTTGAAATTCGGAGGATTTCCATCAGGACTATTTCAAGAAAAAAGTGAAATAATGAAAACTATTGTTAACACGGTTGATAAGGTAGTTTCTATTGATATGAACAATCTTGGAGGTATTTACAGCAAATCACTTGATGTTGCATACCATTTACTGTATTTTTTTGCTCTTCAACATCCTGGTGAGGTTTCATATGATTCTATGGCTAATAATATAGATTCAAATAAGAATACTGTGAAAAAAGTATTGGATGTTCTTATAAGAACACAGATAATATTTGATATAGAAGCATTTACCTCATCACCTAAACGATCAACAAAACCTAAGAAGTATTATTACGCTACTAGCAGTATTAAACATATTATGTCATCAAATTTGGGTAACGCTATTTTAGAGAATGAAAATGCATATATGGGGAAATTACTGGAAAATCTTGTTGCATCTACATTATTCAATATAGAAAATAAAAGAGATTTTATAACTAAAACATATTATGACAATGCTAAAAAAAGCTCTAAAAATGTTGATTTTATTGTTCAACGTGGCTTAGAACATCCAATACCAATTGAAGTCAGTTATGGTAAAAAAGATAAAAGTCAAATTGTGGATGCTATTAAACGTTATAAAGCATCTCATGGAATAATAATATCTGACACCACACCAAATATAGTGCAAAAAGATAATGTAATTTATATTCCACCAGAAATATTTGCTTTCATGTGAAATAGTGATTAATGATTGATTTGAACCACAGAGTCTTTGTTGAAGATTATTGAGAAGATGTATGGTTTATTTTCGTCTAAGACTAATCAATTTATTTATTTCAGTATTTTCGTCATTATTTTGTAGAATATCTTGAATGGTATCTTCTTGAGGATACTGCATGGTATGTCTGGGTGGTATTCGTATTCTATCATGTTGTTTTGTGTCCAGTACTGGTAGTCTGGTTGTGTTGTTTTGTTGTTTGCCATTGCCCTCCATACGTTGTACATTAGTAGTGCCTTTAGGCTTGGACTTTTCAGTGTCTTGTTTTTGGTTGCCTGGTAGAATTTGTTGGCAGTTTTACTTATTTCTTTGGTTGTTTTTTCTTGTAGTGGATTCATTTGGTTGTGGTTGAGTGTTATCCTGTATCGTTGGTTGTATCCCATGTTTTCTAGGCTTTCGTCCATGTAGTTTGCTACCTTTTTGTGTCCTGCTCCTGCTGTTGTGACTATTATTAGCGCGTGTTTTTTGAAGAATTGTGGTCTGTGGTAGATGTATGCTAGGTGGTCGAATAGGTTTTTTATGTGTGCTGTGACGTTTAATGTGTATACTGGGCTGGTTATTATTAGTCCGTCATATTGCATCATTTTCTCTGTTATTGGCTGGATGATTTGGGCATGGGGGCATGTGTTTTCGCTATTGGTAAAGCAGTTGTAACATGCTGTACACATTGGTAGTTCCAGGTCTTTAAGCTCTATTTCATCGTATGTGTTTTGTTCTTGTTTGTCAAGGTTCTTTTTTACTTCTTCTACTATTTGCCATGTATTTTTTCTTCTTGGGCTTCCGTTGATTACTAGATATTTCATATTTTCTGCCTCGTAGGTGTCATTGTCTGTTATTTATGTTTCTGCGTGTTTATTATTTTTTCGGATG
>MUZZ01000221.1:0-262 GCA_003266075.1 Methanosphaera sp. rholeuAM74 | reverse complement strand
CCATGTAATCTAATTGATTATATGAAAATAAGCATCAAATAGGATATGATTATTTAGTGTTACTATTTGAATAAATGGTGGTTACTTTGTTTTAATTGCTTTGATGACTAAAATATTAGAATAAAACAACCCAGATGTACATGTGTGCAAACAATTTTTCATAAAAAAAAGGGTGTGGATGGGTGATGGTATAGGTATGCAAAATCAGATTGATTGAATTATAAGATACACTACGTATAATGTGTTCTAAACTCCGAGTTAA
>MUZZ01000169.1 GCA_003266075.1 Methanosphaera sp. rholeuAM74 | reverse complement strand
AAAGTAATATAAATAATTATTAATAAAATAAAAACAATAATATACTATAATGATGGATGTTATAACAAAGCTATGAAATCACATCCATAATCAGGTTAAACGGAGGAACATAAGTATATGTCATTGATAGCAGTTAATCATCTGATGTTTATTATAGAATTCGCTATTCTTTTACATATCGGTATATTGTTACTTCTAAATTTCATACCATTAAATCATAACGCCGTGTTCGTATTGTCTCTGCTTATTGGTGGAGCAATTACTCTGGTTTTTGCATTTGATGCATTATGTTTAGTAGTATCTATACTTAGTCATCATGAGTTTACACACCCATTTGGTCCAATAGCAATTCTTGCAGTTGTTACATCGTGGGCTATTATGCCCATTTTGGAGCGACAAGACGTTAGAACATCGAGTATAAGATTGTTACTATACATTATAACCGTAGGTATCACTATATTTGGTGCTGTAGTACACAGGGATTTCCTTATAATGTGGGTTCTAGGTCTAGTAATAGGATTCTTCATTATCGCTAAAAGTCATAATAAGCCATCCATGGTTTCTTTAAGGACTATTGGTTTCATTATTTTTGGGTTGTTTGTAGTCTTTGGAGCTATGGAAGTCATATCACAAATAGCACATATGCAGATTATCAGTCCACTATCGAGGATTGACCGTATGAATCTTAACCAATTCTCCAGTCTGCAGTTAGTGATTGATAATACAAACCTGTGGGGTCATAATGTTAATGCAACTTACTGGGGAAATTCAAGTATTGGTAATAGTGATGGATACATATCATTACCATTAACATGGATTACAACGTTAGGGCTTCCTTACCCATTATTCTATGGAATACTGGTTACTAAAAAGGATGTGATTGACTACTTCCTACCAGGAATATTCGGTATAGGATTCGACTTCGGATACGTGGCTTTAGCACTTATCATCATATGGATACTGATTGTGATTATTGTAGGATTTAAAGTGTTAGACAAATATAGACTTCAACGTGAACGAGGAAATGGAAAGTATCTGGGTCGTGAAGCACTACTTACGGGGTCATTATCGGCATTTATTGCTCAAACCATTCTAGGTTTATTTATCATTACAAGAACCATGAACGGTTCTGCTATGGTGAGTTATTTATTCTTAAGTGCCCTTATTATGGCCAATATAGTTACAACAAAACGTTAATACACATACCCCCCCACATAAACTTCTTCTTTTTTATACTATTTCGACTTCAAAAAAATTAATACTATGATATACAAATACTAACATATTAAGTATTAATTTCAAATGGCAAAAAAAATGAATATTATCTCAACAATAGTAGGCAGTTTTCCTACGAAGAGTTACAAACCACAGAGTTTTAATGAAAGGCTAACTTACCGTCTTGGATTATTTGACTCGTATAGACAATCCATAGAGCATTGTGTAGAGTCATTTGTAAGAAATGATGTTAACATAATCTGTGATGGTCAGGTTCGAGAGGATATGGTGAAAATATTCACAGATAAAATTAATGGCTTTAGGAATATTGATAACACATCCCACATTAAAGGCAAAATTACTCCAGCTGCACATCCTATTTCTGTTAAAGATTTACAAATTGCATTTAGGAAAGCTAAAAAATTGGATTCCAAGTTTAAACTTAACGCACCCCTAAATGAAATATACACTAATGATGCTAAGGGAGTAAAAGGCATCATAACTGGACCTACCACCCTAATTCATTCATCAATAATTGACAGATTCTATAACACAAAAGTAAATGCCATCTACGATGTAGCAAAGGCATTAACCATAGAAGCACGTGCGTTAGAAAAGGCTGGTGCATGTGCTATCCAAATTGATGAACCATTCATATCAACTGGAGCAGAAGATATTTGTGTATCCAAAAAGGCTGTTGAAATAATAAGCTCCAACATCAACATCCCAGTAATACTGCATGTATGTGGAGATTTAACGGACGTTCTAGGAGACCTACTCGAATTTAATGTTGACATACTTGACCTAGAATTTGCAGGTATGCCAGATAACATTAAAACCCTAAAAAATGAGTGGGATGACGTATACGACAAACAAATAGGCATAGGATGTATTAATACTAGAAGTGAAGATGTTGACAGTGAAGACGTTGTAAGAAAGACTGTTAAAGACGTTACAAACATCATAGATAAGGATGAGATTATAATCGATCCAGACTGTGGTATGAGAACATTACCACTTGAAGTAGCAGACAAGAAACTAAAAGTAATTAACAAAATTAAAGAGGAAGGTATTTAATATGGCAAAATTCATTCGTAGCAGTTCGATAGCACAGGCATGGCTTACATGTGTGAAAAAGATTATGCAGGAAGGTCACGAAGTAAAGGATGAAAGGGGAACACTTACCAAGGAGTTACAAAATGTGGTGGTCGAAATAACAAATCCTGACGATGACACCATACCAGAATGTTCACCATGGCATGATGATAGGCTAGAAACATATAAGGAAGAACTATTAGACCCAGAAAACGATCAGGGATTCATTTACACATATGGAAACAGGTTAAGAAAGTATTTTGACGTGGATCAACTAGAAAAATGTATTGAAAAACTAAATAACTGTAGGGAATCAAGACGTGCTATTGCCATAACAATAGACCCTGTTGTTGACAATCAAAGAGATGAAATTCCATGCCTACAGGAGATTGCCTTCCTAATACGAGATGACAAGCTGTACATGACGGATTTTTTCAGGTCAAACGATTGTGGTGGAGCAACCTTTCCCAACCTATTCGGAATAAGAGAAGTAGGCTACTACGTGGCTGATAAAACGGATACACAACTGGTGAACATGGTTCATCATGCTATGAGTTTACATATCTATGAACATGACTGGGATAAATGTAGGGAAATCTTACAGAAATGGTAACTAGTAATATACAAAAGGTTATATAAGTTAAAAGAGAATAAATAAATTATTTATTAGAAAAACAGATATATAACAAGTATTTTAGTAAAATTAAAGCGTATTTTAATGGAGGAATTATTATGAGTGAAAGCATGAATATAGCTTCAAAAAAGATTGTTGACAAAATGGTTGAAGATGCAGATAAACTCAAAGTCATTGTCACAACACTAGAAAATGGAACATGCCTAATAGATTGTGGAGTAAATGCAAAGGGAAGCATTAAAGGAGGAGAACTATACACCAAGATATGCCTAGGAGGAATATCTGACGTAGGAATATCCATACCAGGAGACCTAAGTGATGTCATGGCAATGCCAGCAGTCAAAGTGAAAACAGATTTTCCCGCACTAAGCACACTAGGATCCCAGAAAGCAGGATGGAAAATTGACTACAACGGCTACTACGCAATTGGTTCAGGACCAGCACAGGCACATAAATTCCCAAACAATATCATCTATGACATGACCAACTATAAAGAAGAATCAGATATTGCAGTAATAACCCTAGAAGCAGATGAACTACCAGACGAAGACATTGCAGACTACATAGCAAACGAATGCAACGTCAAAGCAGAAAACCTAACTATACTAGTAGCACCGACATCATCACTAATCGGTTCAATACAGATATCAGGAAGAGCCATAGAAACTGGCGTATTTAAGATGATGGAAATAATGGACTTTGACGTTACAAAAATCACATACGCAGCAGGAATCACCCCAATAACACCAGTAGACCCTAACAGTCTAAAAGCTATGGGAAAAACCAATGACTCAATAATATTCGGTGGAAGAACATACTACTACATAGAACCAGAAGAAGGCGAAGACCTAGAAGAACTAGCAATTAACCTACCATCATCATCATCAGAAAAGTATGGTCAAAGTTTCATAGAATTATTCGAAGAAGCAGACAGAGACTTTTACAACATGCCCCAAGACATATTCGCACCTGCACAGGTAATAATAAACGATATGTTAACAGGTAAAATGTATCATACAGGATTCATAGACCTAGAACGTCTTAAAAAATCTTTTGAAGTAATAGAAGTAATTAATAGAAAATAANNGAGATAAAAAAACAGGTTACCGATGTCAAATTCATTGAAAGCTTCGTTCCAGGAGTTAAAGACCTACCAGTTGCAGCTAAAAAATTAATAGAAGAAGAAGACTGTGATATTGTGATGGCATTCGGAATGCCTGGTGGTGAAAAGATTGACAAACTATGTGCACATGAGGCAAGTACTGGATTAATCCAAGCACAATTAATGACTAATACCCACATACTGGAAGTATTTGTCCATGAAGATGAGGGCATAAATGATAAAGACCTCAAAGAACTTGCACATAACCGTGCCACACAACACGCAGACAATCTAGTGAAGATGCTCTTCAAACCAGATACACTTAGAAAAGAGGTAGGTACCGGTGTGAGAGAAGGTCGAGAAAACAAAGGACCACTATAACTGATTAACAACTAAATCGTTTAACCTCCCAACTATTTTAATTAATTGGATCTACGCCAAGTATTTCCACACTTTGTACACCGATAGAATCTGGTTTCTGCCTCGTCAGACCTATGCATTTGTACCATCCACCATTCTAACTCCCTGTTACCACAACGATAACATAGTCCAGTAGTAGTGGGCATGGTGTTAACCTTATCTGAAGCCACTATTATATCTTGTTTGTCGGATACATCCTCTTCTATAATGTAATCCTTTTTTTCGTCATCAGATAAATCCTTAGAATATCCACAACTTGCACAGTACAATTTACCATACCTTGGAACCAGAACTTTACCACATGTGGAACAAAACTCCATATAATCACCTTTTAATAATAGTATATCCCATTAATTAGAAAAACTTATGCCCCCAGAAAAAATACAAATAAATATATACTATCTATAACATATATTGTATAGTATATAAATAACATGATATTTTAGTTATCATGTTCAGGAGTCTATTATTAGATATATCTAGTATGATTAGTTACTATCTTCTAAAAATAATGCTCCATTATACCAAATAATACAAATTGGATGTGGCCAAGAGGCTGAACAATGAGGTGTAAATAAATGTACAAATATATGAAAGACGCATGGAAAAACCCAGATGAATCATATGTCAGAGAACTTATGATGGAAAGATTACCTAAATGGAGAAGGCAACCTGTTATTGTAAGAATTGATAAACCTACAAGAATAGACAGGGCACGCCGTTTAGGATACAAAGCTAAAACAGGATTCGTTGTTGCAAGAGTCAGAGTAAGAAGAGGATCAAGAAGAAAACCTAGATTCAAAAACGGTAGAGATCCAAAGAGAATGGGTGTAAACAAGATTTCTGGTGAAAAATCCATTCAAAGAATGGNNGAAGTATTAAACTCTTACTGGGTATGGGAAGATGGTAAAGCAAAATACTATGAAGTAATCCTTGTTGACCCACAACGTCCTGAAATCCAACACGACAACGACATCAACTGGATATGTGAAAAACAACACACTAGACGTGTATTCAGAGGATTAACAAGTGCTGGTAAAAAAGGTAGAGGATTACGTAAAAAAGGTAAAGGTGCTGAAAAGGTAAGATAAATGATACATAACATATCTTACAGAACGTTTATATATGGAACAGAAGATGAGGACAAAGTACTTCAAGCTATAGGTTTCATCTTCAACTCCCCTTTACCAGAGAAGACTGTTAGCCAAGACCACTTTGGAAACAGTATTTTCATATTAACAGAGAAAATAACTAAGAAGAGAACTAACAGGGATATTGTAAAGTTTATTGAAGACAACTTATCAGATGATGATAAATCTTTGATTAGAGATGAACTAGACAGACGAATAGACGATAAGGGGAACTTATTCCTTCGTTTTGACAAGCAGGAAGCTTATAATGAAGAGCTTAAGTTAACCTACTCTGGTGATGCTATCCATGTTAGGATAAAGCTAGCCAGTTATCCTGTTAGCAAGGATAATGCTATCCAAGTAGCAGAGAAGTTATTCAACTTCCTATAATCCCCCCCTCTTTGTTATTTTAATTTTAACTAAAATATAAAGGATTTTATTTTTATGACTTTTTTTTATGATTTTAACATTGCTCCTAATGAGGAAGTAATCCAGTGCCTAGAAGACCATAAATTTAAGGGTGCATGCATGTTCTTTGACGCTGACAATTATGATAATTCCTGTAAGGATATCTTCAACTATCTTAATGAGAATACATCCCTTGAATTGTATCATGGCATACTTATCAGTGAATCTAACCCTGAATTACTTAGAAAACACGTCCAACGATACTATAATAAGGTTGACCTGATTATGGTTAATGGTCTTAACGATAAAATTAATAGGGTAGCATGTAACCTAGCACACGTGGATATTTTAAATCGCCCATATTCCAACAAGAGGCATTGTGGAATAAACCATGTCCTAGCTAGTATGCTGGTGGAAAACAATATCACAGTAAATATTGACATATACGAGTTACTCCATACCAGACAAATGCGTAGGGCTAAGCTGATTAATCACGTAAACGAGATGATGAAGCTTAAGGATAAATATGGCTTCAATGTTATAGCCAGTAGTAGTGCTAAATCCTTCTATGATGTCCGTTCTCCTAAGAATTTGATTCTTCTTAGCCAGTTGTTTAAGGTTGACGAGGAATATGCACGCAAGTTGATTAGTGACAACGTTAGCAAGGTAATTAATGACATCACCATCCACAAGGAAAGTGTTATCGATGGTGTAAGAATAGTCCATGATGTTGATAAAAGGACATGTGAGTGATAGCATGAAATTGAAGATATTACCGCCTACATTAAGGGAGAAAAAAAGATACATCGCATTCTACGTATACTCCGAACACGAGATTACAAAGAATGATTTTACTTATCATATGTGGAACAAGCTAATCGGATTGTATGGTGAAGTCACCTCAAGTGACGTGAACTTATGGCTTGTTAGCTACAAAAGAGTCAGTAATCAGGATAGGATTACATACAAAGGTATTCTTAAATGTCAGCGAGGCTATGAAAAGGAAACTCTGACCATGTTAGCATCACTTACCAATATAAAGGAAAATAAACTTGTTGTACAGAGTTGTGGAACATCAGGTACAATCAAATCATTAAATAGAAAGTATGACCTCCTCTAAAACCACTACAATATTTTTTTTAGAAAAAAATAATAAGAATAAAAAACATATGTAATAATATAATTTTTATTCAAGATTTTAATTTAAAACAACTATTATTAATTGATTATTATGGCAATACATCCAATAGAATTCAGATATGGTACTCCCGAAATGAAAGCCGTTTGGGAGCAGGAATCAAAACTAGAGAATATGTTAAAAATTGAAGCAGCACTTGCTAAAGCAGAAGGTGAGATAGGATTAATACCAGAAGCTGCTGCTGATGAGATTAACAAAAAAGCTACAACAGAATATGTTAAACAAGAACGTGTCGATGAGATAGAAAGAGCGACCAACCACGATATTGCTGCCTTGATGAAGGCATTAGAGGAAGTCTGCGATGATGGTGCTGGTGAATACGTCCATTATGGTGCTACTAGTAACGATATTATCGATTCATCACAGTCATTACAGCTTAAGGCATCCATTGAAATTATCAGAGAAAAGATTATCAGGTTAATTGAAGTATTAATCACATTAACAAAGCAACATAAAGATACCGTTACTATAGGTCGTACCCATGGTCAGCATGCACTACCTACAACCTATGCTATGAAGTTTGCAATATATATTGATGAGCTACTACGTCAGTTGGAGAGACTTGATTTGACAGAGAAACATTTATGTGTGGGTATGATGACTGGTGCTGTCGGAACTACTGCCGCATTAGGTGAAGTAGGCTATGATATTCATGTGAGGGTATCAGAGATTCTTGGATTGAATCCTGTACACATATCTAACCAGGTAGTCCAGAGAGATAATCATGCAGAGTATGTTATGACCCTTGCAAATATCTGCAGTACACTTGAGAAGATGGCATTAGAGGTTCGTAACTTACAGAGAACTGAGATTATGGAAGTCGGAGAGAAGTTTGACCCTGAAAAACAGGTGGGTAGTAGTACTATGCCACATAAGAGAAACCCTATTACTGGTGAAAGGATTTGTGGTGTTTCCAGGATTGTTAAGTCATATGTTAATGCTGCCCTACAGAACAATCCATTGTGGCATGAACGTGATTTGACGAATTCATCATGTGAACGTGTGATTCTACCTGAATCTGCCATATTGACTGATTACATTTTAAATCTCTCCATCAAGTTATTTAGTAAGATGGAATTTGATAGAGATAACATTGAACGCAACTTGAATATGAGTAATGGTTTGGTTATGGCTGAAAGGTTCATGTCAAAACTTACGCAGAAGGGTATGGGTAGACAGAGTGCTTATAGTCTTGTCAGGGCTTGTTCTATGAAGGCTTATGCTGAGAATACTGGTCTTAGGGAGATATTATCTAAGGAAGATGAAATTCTTAAGGTTTTAAGTCAGGAAGAAATTGATGAAACCATGGATCCTCATACATACCTAGGTAGTAGCAGTAGATTTGTTGACAATGTCATAAGTAATGCTGAGGACGTCATTGGTAAATGATTTCCCATATTTTTTTAGATTTTATCCTAAAATGAATACC
>MUZZ01000250.1 GCA_003266075.1 Methanosphaera sp. rholeuAM74 | reverse complement strand
TCCCAAGTTATGCCTATGAAAAGCTGTACAAGAAGGCCAAAGAAACTAATGCAGACATTTGTACTGGAAAAGCAAATTTCCTCAGAGAAAGAACCCAGTTCGAATTCGATTTCCGTGAAAACTATGTATGGGAAAAAGAACGAGTAATAACCGATGTCAACGACTTTCCAGAAATATTTGAGGATTCCTATTACTGGAACAAGATTATTAGAAAAGAGTTACTTATAAAAAACGACATTAAATTACCTGATGGAATGATATACGCAGACAGACACTTTGCACATAATGCATTCATCCACGCCAACAAGATAGCTGTAATACCGGATTGTGTCTACCTATGGAGGCAAATCAAAAGCTCACTAAGTCAACAGAGAAGAACAACCGATAATTATATCAATAGATTGGATTCATACGACCTAGACCTAGACTCATTTATTGATAGCTGTGACATCTACTTTAAATTCCTGTTAAGAAGGATAATTGTTCCAATCAGGGGTATATTGAATAGTGAAGAATTTGAAGACGTGGTATTCGAGAGGGTACAGCCATTAATCAAAATCCAAGAAGGAGAATTCGAAAACTTATACGACAACGACTTAAACCAAATCGATAACATATGTGCTTATCTGATAAGTAATAACCATAGATTAGAACTTAAGAAACTATTACAGCTGGATTTAAAGTTCCAACGAGAGGTATATACTGAAGACGGGGTTAGCTATTGGAAACTACCTCTATTCAGGAATCCGAACATACCTGTTCCAGATGAACTATTCAGGATAAGGTATCTGCTCAGCCAATTCGTTACTATTGATAGTATAAACATAACCAAAGACAAGATAAGCTTTTCAAACATAAGAATACCTGAACACCTGCCAATAAAAGACCTGCAGATTGCCCTGATAGGATTAACTGACCAGGAAAATGTGTTCGAAGAAAATACTTTGACATTTGATTTGAAAGTAGATGAAAATGGAGATGATTTGAGTTATAGTACTGAAATTTCATCAGAAAGCCTGGCAAACTTTGAATTATATGATGTTTTCCTAAAATGTGTCTATGAAGACGGTAAATTCAATTATATAAGGTTAAATGATGTTATCATCGAGGAAATTAATGATAAGACCAATAACATGAAAGCATATTTAACACCGATAGGCAATCTTTCACTTATCAGTCAAAACATGGATAATCAGTTCGAAATTGAATGTGATGAAAATAAGCTAATGGTTAATATGCGAAACAAACAAAGCATTAAAAAGAATCTTAGGATGCTGGTTCGTAAGGATTCTACAAATGAATTAATACATCTAAGTTTAAATGATGAAGGGGATGCATTCGAATTAGAATGGAAATATTTCCTAGACCCAAGATCATCATATCTATTGTTCATCACAGTCTTTAATGATAATGCTAAAATTAGAAGTAATGTTCGTTTTAAAGAAAAACTTTTAGATAATTTCTGTGAAAAATCTGTGATAACAGATAATAATTTGGATGTTACAGTGTATAAGGCTGAAAATGGAGATATTAGAATAAAATCATTGTAGTTATTATTCTCTGATATCTTCCGCTATTTTTTATTAAAACTCGTTTTTAAAATGATGTGGGGGGGTGAGATAATACCTAGTTCTCCATGTTGTCAATGGTTCTTTCTTTTTCTGCGATAATTGAATCCATTACCTTGATTTCTTCCCGGAGTATTTCTAGTTGATTATCTTTTTCATCAATAGTCTTTTCTAGGAAATTGTTTTCAACCAGTAGTGCTTTTATTTCTTCCTCTTTTTTGTTGTTGACGTCCTGTAAATAGGATTTTTCTTTGGTTAATTTGTCTAAGTCAAGATTTGTTTCGTCTATTGTTTTATTGAGGTTGTTTATTTCTCCTCTTAACTTGGAATGAATGATTGTTAGATAATATTTTTCTAATTTTTCCATGATGCTACGATAGTCAATAACACTTCTTATGATTTTTTTGAGTTTCTTATTTTTTAAAAACAAAATTCCTAATCCGTAATATGCTGGGATTGAATAAAACATTAAATCCAATTTACTTTCCTTAATATAGTCTTCAATTGCTGTGAGTACTCCGTTATGTTCGCCTCCTTCATAAACGGCATTTTTTAGTCCTGTGCTATTTATACCCTTATCTGGTGAAAGTTCACTTTGATTTGGAATTATGCCTTTTTCTTCATAAGGTAGAAGGTACTCTTTAGGGATTGTCTCTGGATTATAATATAAGTCCCGTCTTCCATAAGGCCAACAGACATCATGGAATAGAACTAATGGATATTTATTAGTTTTTTCATAGTTTTTTTCTATTGCTTTTAATTCATTGAAAACGGTATACCAGTTATGATCACCATCAATCAAAATTACATCAGCAGTGTCTACGAGAGGTAATACGTTCAAGCTTAAATCCTCGTAAAATTCGAAGCTGTCACCATATTGTTTTTTTAACTTGTTTACATCGAAGTTTGGTTTTGGATCAATTGAAGTTAATTTTGCGTTGTTCTTTTTGCAGAACTTCAGAATGTCTCTCGTGTTTCTGCCCTTATCCGAACCAATTTCCACAATATGTTTTGCTTTGATTTTGGTTAGTAAAGGTAATATCGTTATATCCCAGAATCTATTCATTTTTTCACAACAATTAATATTAATTAAAGTAACAATTCAATACTCATGTTTCTATTTATTTTTTATAATATATATATGTAATTCGAGTATTGTTAATTATGTCTAGTCAATTTGTTCTCAAGTAGAGGTAAGTTTTGAAAATTATTATTATCCAGAAAAGTATAGTTATAGTTTTTATAATTTTTTTAAACCAAAGATATCATTTTATTTGTTTCGTATTTAGATTTTCATGGATTTTTCCTTGTGGGTGGTTACTTTTTCTCTTTGGTTATCGAGATTCCAGATAAAAGTAGGTGTCCCAGGTAGTTTAATATCTGTTTTAATTATTATGAGTCATTTACTAATCTTTTTATCGTCTAATCATATATGTTTCTGTTATTGTATTTATTTTCATATTATAATCTGATTTTCGGGTTTTAAGAGGTTATTTTCTGTTTAATATTTTAAAACAAAATATAAATATCTTAATATTAATACATTATATATAGGTGAAATAGATGAAAAAGTTACATATTGCAATCGCTGTTATCATTATAGCTTTAGCAATCGCTGGTGCATTTCTATATGTTTCTACAAGTAGAAGTGCGGAACTAGGCAGTTCAACTTTCACATTACCAGAGAAATTCACAGTTAAAGAGAATGTAACAACTGGTAATTTAAGTGTTGTTCATATCAAAAAAGGTGGTACTGTTCTAAGTGTAGCTGAAGTTAAAGATAGCAAGGATTTAGATGGTACAATTAATGCCTTTAAAGAATCAGTTAAAGAGAATGGTGATGTAAAGATAGAGAACTTTAATGTTGGAGACAATATTACAGCTAAGAAAGTGGTTTATAGAAGAAACCTCACAAATAATGAGACAAATAAAACTGATAACACAGTAGCTACACGTTATTATGCTAAGAAGGGTGATATCGTGTACTTTGTCGAATCAAAATCAGAGAAAGATGAAGCTGGTAAAGGAATTGATGCTCTAGCAAGAGAAATAATTAAATCATTAAATAAAAAATAGATAAAATAATATTTTTTATTTATCATACCTTTTTTTTGGGAAAACCTTTTTTTCATTGATACTATTTTTTGAAATTTGTTTTCACGTGTATGTTTTAGCGTTTATTTGATACTGTAAACATATTTTTTGTGTGTGTATACTGGTTTTTTATACGTATTTTCGATATTAATTGTTATCGTGTAGTGTATAGTTTATC
>MUZZ01000019.1 GCA_003266075.1 Methanosphaera sp. rholeuAM74 | reverse complement strand
TCGGTAGTGGTATTGGATTATTCATCGCAGCAGGAGTATCACAGACCATACTTATTGGTTCACTAAACTTCCTACCAGCAGCAGGTACATCTGTACCAGCAGGTAGGATACCTAACTTCATATACTCCCTCATGACTGGTCAGCCACAGTTCAACCTACTCATACCAGTTATTGCAACTATAATAGTATTCCTAGTTGTAGTATACGCTGAATGTATGAGGGTTGAAATCCCATTATCATATGGTGGAGTTAAAGGGGCAAGATCAAAATACCCTCTCAAATTTGTATATGCTAGTAACATGCCTGTTATATTAACAAGTGCGTTACTACTTAACGTACAACTATTTGCGGGAATGTTCCAGTCTGCAGGATTCCCTATACTAGGGGAAGTATCACAGGGACAGGCTATTAGTGGTATAGCATACTACTTAACCACTCCGTCCAGTGTTTCAGTCCTATTAACAGATCCATTAAAAGTTTTAATATATGGAATAGTATTCATTGGTATGTCAATACTATTTGCTGTGTTATGGGTAGAAATCAGTGGTATTGGACCAAAGCAAGTTTCACAACAACTTGCAAACATGGGTGTCCAAGTACCAGGATTTAGAAGTAGTAAAGTGCAATTCCGTAGAATACTTAACAAGTACATTCCAACAATCACAGTTCTTGGTGGAGCATTTGTGGGTATACTTGCATTTGCAGCAGACCTCACTGGTGCACTTGGTGGAGGTACAGGTGTACTTCTTACCGTTGGTGTCGTATACAGGTTATACGAGGAAATTGCCAAAGAACAGATGATGGACATGCACCCAATGTTAAGAAAATTCTTAGGAGAAGAATAAGGGAAGTAGTATTAAATTATATAACATTTAATCACCCCTTTTTTATATTAACAAAGGAAAAAATAGAAGTAAGTGATTATGATGAACATTGTAGTACTTGCAGGAATACCTGGTACAGGAAGTACAACGGTATTAAACAAAGTGTTAGAAGAAATAGATTATGTTAACATCAACTATGGAAACGTAATGTTTGAAATTGCACAGGAAAAAAACCTAGTGGAAACACGTGACGACATGCGTAAACTAGACCCAGAAGTACAAAAAGACGTGCAAAAAAATGCGGCAGAGAAAATTCATCAAATGGCAGAAAATGATGATGTGATAATAGACACACACTGCTCAATTAAAACACCCAAAGGATTCCTACCAGGACTTCCAATATGGGTACTTGAAGAATTAAAACCAACACAATTCATACTTATCGAGGCAAATCCAAGTGAAATCATGTACAGGAGAATGACTGATGATACCCGTGTACGTGACATGGAATACACAGAAGACATTGACCTACACCAACAGGTTGCAAAGTCAACAGCTATGAGTTACGCAGTTCTTACTGGTGCAACAGTAGCTATAGTACAAAATCATGACAACGGATTGGATGATGCTGTAAGCGAAATAGTGGATATTCTATCATAAGATGAGGAAATTGTTATGTCATATTTTGATCCATTTCTGGCTCCACTACTGGCAGTGGATCCTAATCCAGCAAACCCTATAATAACAGTATTTATCATAGCATCTATTATAGCATTATTCATTGTGATTTTGCAGAAGTTACTGATTGACTATGATAAGATGACTGAAATGCAAGATAAGATGAAGGAAATACAGACGGAACTAAGAGAGGCACAGAAGGCTGGTGACCCTAAGGCTATTGCAAAGGTACAGAAGAAACAGATGGAATTCATGCCTATGCAGAAAGACTTGATGATGATGCAGTTTAGACCTACACTAATTACAATGATTCCTATACTGCTAATATATTATGGTATGGTTGGAAATCACGCAATTAGTCACATGGTTATTAACATAGCCCCTTCACAGTTCTATCTACTGTTGATGCCGTTATGGAATATCTTTTGGACACAAACTAATCCATTGACTATAAACTTCTTCGGATGGTACATTCTATGTTCATTCGCAATGTCATTTGTGTTCAGAAGAGCATTAGGATTAAAAGCAATGTAAATTGTATTGAATTTGGAAAAAATAATTTATGGGAGGACAACACAAATGGTTGCACCAAGATTTAGGACAAAGACGTTCAAAAAACGAGTTAAAAGAGTTCCTGGTGGACGATTAGTAACTCACTACAATAAGAAGAAACCTTCAAAGCATGTATGTGCAAAGTGTGGTAGAGTATTAGATGCAGTACCACGTGGAAGACCATATGAGATTAGGAAGTTATCAAAGAATAAGAGAAGACCTAACAGACCATATGGTGGAAACCTTTGTACAAACTGTACTAAAGACTTATTTAAGCAAGAGGCTAGGTCATTATGATTATTACTATTGGTGGACTTGCAGGAACTGGCACAACAACTGCCGCAACCAACCTGTCTGAGAGACTTGACATTCCCTTCATTTCTGCTGGGGATGTCTTCAGGCAGATGGCAGTTGAGAATAACATGAGCTTACTGGAGTTTAGTGAGTTTGCTGAGGGTAATGATGAAATTGACAGGGCTCTTGATAAGAGACAAGCAGAAATTGCTAATGAATCTGACGATTTAATTGTTGAAGGTCGCATATCAGCATTCTTTGTTGATGCAGATTGTAAGATTTGGCTCATGGCTCCAGATGACATTAGAGCAGAACGCATTTGTTATAGGGAGGCAAAAAGTCTTGAAACAGTTAAGCGTGAGATAAAGGAAAGAACAGATAGTGAACGCAAGAGGTATCAGGAGATACATGGTATTGACATTGACAACTTTGACTTGTATGACATTGTCATAAATACTGGTACTTTTGATTCTGACGCTACTACTGATATAATAGTTAAAAGTATTGAAACAAAAATGAATAGGTGAATAATTATGCCAGCAATAGAAAAAGGAAGANNGAGAATCTGGGAAAAAATGTGTTATCGTAGATGTTATTGATGAAAACTTTGTGGAAATTGTCGGAAACGAAGTTAAAAACAAAAGATGTAACATTAAACACTTAGAACCAGTGGATAAGACTGTCGAAGTATCTGATGATATTGAAGCAGTTAAAGAAGCTTTAAGCAACATATAAGTTTAGAAGCTTTTCACTTATTTTCATAACCACCCATTTTTTTTAATATTATTTTTTTAGAGTTTCAGCTATTTTTAATAATTTTCATAAAAAAAAGAGTTTGTTTTAAGGTGTAAATCCACCTTAAGTAAGTATATTTATCCTTCCATGTATATTAAACCAGTTGCATGTGCAGTTACTATCAGCATATATGATTCGAAAATAAATGATGCTATTACTCTACCTATGTATGGTAGTGATGTGATTATTCCTGATATTAATGCAAATACTATCATGAGCAGAAATAGCAGTACAACGTATGTGATGTACTTTTCCCATCCGATACTATTGATCTTTGATACTACTTTTGTAATGTTAAGTCCAGCAAATATGCTTCCAGTTTCGGCTAGTATTGCTTGACCTATATCTGAAAACATTGCAAAGATAATGTATAGTATGAATCCTATTATCACTACTACTGCGATACTGATAAACAATTCATTTGTGAGGTTAGATGGTATTGATGATAGTATGGCTGTACTATTTATTGTTGTGTTTGTCTGTGTAACAGCTACATCTAAAACCCTGATTAACTTGTCGTATACGCCGACGATTAGTGAGACTATGAATGTCAGTATCCCTGGTATTATGAAGTAGATTACCTGCAGTATGAATGACTTAATACCATCGATTACATTTAGTTGTGGATTGACTAGTGATAATTCATTCGAACCACTGATTGTTTCTCTGATTATGTTAATAACTAATCCTAGTATCACGATGGATATTAATATGCTAATAACTGTCATTATTCCACTTATTGCACCCTCAGTAGTTAATGCTAACTGTTCGAACACTCCCTTTACAAGAAAGATTAGTGCAACAAGTATCCAGTTTTGTACATTGTTTAGAGGATAATATATGGCTTTTTTTATTATATCGATAGCGTTCATACTTTTTCCTCCGATATGAGTTTTCTCATATAGAATTTTATATGTATTTTATTCTTAAAATACGTTATGTCTAATCCTACTTTTATCCCATGTATTTAAATAATAGGATGTATAACCTAATACTATGATAGAAAAGTCAATTTATGAGGATTACGTGATAGATTTTAAAAGTGATTATGTTTGTCATGATGAGGCATACCATTTCATCTTCAACAACAAAAGGCAATTATACTTAACAGAAGACTTAAAAATTCCACTACTTACAAGTGAAAGTATTAGTATAATGGATCCAACTTTCTGTTTCTACATTGGAACATATAAAGATAAGCCATTATACCTAGCTCATGTAGATGAAGCTACCGATAATTACCATGAACTCTTTGAAGTATATGATATAAGCCACGACACATACCTAATGGCAACACGGGCAGTACTCGTAAACGACTGGTACATAACACACCAGTACTGTGGCAGATGCTCCACAAAAACAGTACTCGACGACAAAGACATGATGCTAAAATGCCCAGAATGTGGACAACCACACTACCCCAGAATAGCACCAGCAATAATAGTAGCAATAAACAAAAACGGAAAACTGCTAATGGCAAAACACACATACCACGAAAAGATAAAATACGCACTAATAGCAGGATTTGTAGAAGCAGGAGAATCAATAGAAGAAGCAGTACACAGAGAAGTACAGGAAGAAGTTGGAATAAAAATCAAAAACCTCCAATACCATAAAAGCCAGTCATGGCCATTTCCAAACTCACTAATGCTCGCATTCACGGCAGACTATGAAAGCGGAGAAATAAACGTAGACGGAGAAGAAATCAGCCAAGCCAAATGGTTCGACAAAGAAGAAATCGAAATGTACGACAGTGACATCAGCATATCAGCATGGCTACTAGAACACCACATA
>MUZZ01000186.1:9957-10248 GCA_003266075.1 Methanosphaera sp. rholeuAM74 | reverse complement strand
GATAGGATGAAAAATTGTTTTAAACGTTATCACTATAATAAGGAGAGTAGAACCCCCATTTAATACTTTGGATTTGTTTTCTTTTTTTAACATGGCATCTATTGTTTTCGTGTTGATTACTACTTTTCTAATTTAAAACACGACGTTATAGTAGTAGCATGCCTTTTCAAGTATAATGAAGAGTTATTTATAAAACTTCGGATACATTATTCCTGTTTTTGATTGTATGATACTTAGAAAATGGGTATGAATATAAGACTAGATATGGGCTGTCTTCTTTGAATAATATTA
>MUZZ01000186.1:9593-9850 GCA_003266075.1 Methanosphaera sp. rholeuAM74 | reverse complement strand
CTTGGAAGAGCTATAACAAAGGTTAAGGGAAGATTTCTTGGAAAAGAATTGGGAATGAACATTGTACAGTATGGTAGAAGCCAGAGGATAGATACTGAAATTAGTGTCGGTGACGTGGTACTCATAAGTACGGATAATCCCCTTAAAAGCGACTTAACAGCCACTGTTATAGAAAGAGGTGCAAGATATATTAAGCTTTCATTCGATTCTAATGTGCCTAAGTGGGCTTTGAAGAAGAAAGTTCGTCTAGACTTATA
>MUZZ01000186.1:8607-9583 GCA_003266075.1 Methanosphaera sp. rholeuAM74 | reverse complement strand
AGAAAAATCCTAAAAAGGCTGGTAGGGATGTTTACATAGAATACATAGACAAATCCTTGAATGAATCCCAGAAGGCTGCTATTAAGAACAGTTTGTCCTCACCCGACTTCTACATCATACACGGACCGTTTGGAACAGGTAAGACCAGGACGCTGATAGAGTTGATATGTCAAGAACACAGACAAAACCATAAGATACTGGCAACAGCCGAAAGTAATGCTGCTACAGACAATATCCTTGAAAGATTATCGGTTTATGATAATATTAACATCACCAGACTAGGCAACCCACAGAGGGTATCTCAAAAGAATATTACCTATACATTAGCATACAAAGTAGAAAATCATGAGAACAAGAAGTACGTTGATGAAAACAACAAGATAATCTCCCAGTTGATTGAAAAAAGAAACGAGTATACGAAGCCAAGCCCCAGGTATAAGAGGGGTTTAAGTGATTCACAAATCAAACAATTAGCATCGAGGGGCAAATCCAGTAGAGGAGTCAGTTCAAATAAGATAAAGTCAATGGCACAATGGATAGAAGTTAATGATGAAATAAGTAGGTATAAACGAAAAGCTGATAAAATTGAAGAAGAAATCATAGATGAGATTGTTGAAGCAAGTGACGTGATAGTTTCCACTAATTCATCGGCTGCCATGGATAGTGTCGCTAAGACCAAATTTGATGTAGCAGTAATTGATGAAGCATCCCAGACCACCATCCCCAGCGTGTTAATTCCTATTGCCAAGGCTCATAGGTTTATCCTAGCAGGTGACCATAAACAACTGCCACCGACGGTTATAAGTGATAAGGCATCAATGCTACAGGATACATTGTTTGAATCATTGATTAGAAAGTATTCATTCAAATCCAGTATGTTGAATAAGCAGTATAGGATGAATGATACGTTAATGCAGTTTTCTAACCGTCAGTTCTATGATAATAAGCTACATAGCCACGTGGATGTCAAAGATAT
>MUZZ01000186.1:451-8569 GCA_003266075.1 Methanosphaera sp. rholeuAM74 | reverse complement strand
GAGGAGGATATTGGAATAATCAGTCCCTACTCTGACCAGGCAAAGGTCATATCAGAGAAAACCAGCGTTGAATCCAAGACTGTTGACGGCTTTCAGGGCAGGGAAAAGGAGGTCATAATTATTTCAACCGTCAGAAGCAATGAAGATGGAAGGATTGGTTTTTTAAAAGACCTCAGACGTTTGAATGTAGCTATTACACGTGCCAAGAGGAAGTTAGTTATCATTGGTAACGCTGATACATTGAAAAGTGATGACACCTACCGTGAACTCGTTGAGTTTACAATCAGTCAAGGTTCAATCAAACACGTAAGCATAGATGAAAATAATAATATAAAAATATGTTGAATGATATTTAGATTGAATTTACAATAACTAAAAAGAGTAACCTATAATAAAAGAATGAAATATAATATTATTAACAAGAACCAATACTGGATGGAGGATTAATAAATTGAAGAGAACTATGCTACTTATAATGTTAGTATTAAGCCTACTTCTTACTTTGACAGTAGTGTCTGCCAGTGATATTAATGACACAACAGACACGATAAAAAAGGTCAAAATTGCAGATAAGGACAATGCTGACATCGTCAATGAAGCAAAAAAACCTAAAAAAGTCGGACAAACTGAAAACTGTGAAGACAGTACAAACGGATTTGATTATCCGATTTACAAAGAGTATACTGATGGCAAAACTGAAGCTAGGTTGAGAGAAGACGTTCTAAACAACCTCACTAACAACACTAAGATATACTTGTCCAATGGAAACTACAAGATAGACACAATAAACTTAAACAACAACATCACAATTATTGGTGAAGACTGTGAAAAGACCATTATCACAAGTAATACTACAAAGGGTATGTTCAACATCCCATTAGACTGTAGTTTAACGTTGATCAACATCACACTCGACACCTACGAATCAAATGATAGTGCTGCGATAAACAATGACGGTAAATTAATTATTAATGGGTCAATATTCAAGAATGTTAAAAGAGAATCACGTACGGCTAATGGTGGAGTGATATTCAATACTGGTACATTAGTTGTGGATAATTCTACCTTTGACACAAATGAAGCATCCTATGGTGCAGGAATATATGGAAGAAATTCAACAATCAACGTCACCAATAGTGTGTTAAATAATCATTATACAACAAATGTGGGTGGCTCAATATATGCTATGAGGTCAAACATCACAATAGCCAACACAACATTCACAGAGAACCGTGCCGTTAGTGGTGGAGCAATTTATAACGCATTCGGATTAATGAATGTGAGTGACTGTGTATTCTATAAGAACGAGGCACACTCATTCTATGGTGGTGCAATATATAATACTGGAACAACAACGACAGAAAACTCAATCTACTATGCAAACGATGCACACTATGAGGGTGGTGCGATAACTAACACACATATATTCAATTCTATTAACTGTACGTTTGAACAGAACTTTGCAGGAGTATCTGGTGGTGTGATAGAAAATACTGCCTTTGACGATAATGAACTTGGACGTGTAACACTAATCAATTCCACGTTCTCAGAAAATAGTGCAATTGAGCATGGTGGAGTGATAATCAATACAAAGAATACTGAATCAGATAAGTGTGGTATCATCACTGCAAGAAACTGTGTTTTCAAATCAAATACTGCTGGTGAAAAGGGTGGAGTGATATTCAACAATAAATACGTCGACCTAGAATATAACGTGTTCGCATCAAACGAAGCAGAAAATGCTACTGTGATTAATAATGCTAACGTGGCTACTGGTATAATTAGCTTAGAAAACAATTGGTGGGGTACATCTAATCCTAACTGGTCAAAAATAGGAGTTAATGCTGATAAATGGGTTGTCATGTCATTTACCAATACATCTACACTACTACAGGACTTAGAATGTGACTTTGAAGTAACCCTTGACAAGTTGAACGATAATAAGACACTTAGTTCACCAATTCCTACTAGGGAGGTCATTTATCTTGGAGACAAGACTGTCTACTATGACAACTTCCAGAAGATTGATAAGAGGGTGACTAATAGGGCTATAGCTAGGGATGATGTTATTAAGGCACAGATAGATGATGAGAAGATTGAGTTACATCCAAGTGTTGCAAACATTAGCTACAAATTTGTCAATGACTACAATAGCGTGAATATTTCATTCAACCTTCCAGAAAACATTAATACGAAGACTTCCATTAAGATTAATGGTCAAACCATGTTTAAAAACGAGAAAATTGTTAACGGTAAGCTGTCAGTAGTTTATGATATTCCAACTTCATGGACTAAAGAGAACTATACCATTAGTGTGGTCTTTAACACGAGTGATGGCAAAGTATTACGTAAGAATATTACAATGACAATTGTTAAACGCAACGTTACAACTACCGTGAATGTTACTCCAAGTAGTGAAATTGAGAGATTTACGACCCTGACTATTAGGGCTGATGTAAAAATAGCTAATAAGAGTGTTGATAGTGGTTATGTGTCATTTAAGATTAATGGTGTGACTATTAAGTCTAACGTTAAAGTGGTTAATGGTTCTGCCATGATTAACTACACGCTTGGAGAAAAATTCAAGCTTGGCAAGTATAACATTAGCGTTGTATACTCTGGTGATGCTAATAAGAACTCAGACAGAGTAAATACTACTATTGAAATAGTTAAACACAAAGTACATGTTGAACCTTCTTCACTAGAATTAATGGAAGAAGTTGATGTTGTTATTAGGATGAAATTACTTGACAGTAATGATAACTTCGTTGAGTATGGTAAGGTCTGTTATAAGATAAACGGTATAACCATTAAGACCAACATCACCCTCGAGGATGGTACCTTCCTCTTCGAGTACACCACGCCTAAAGCAGGCACAGGCAATACTATGCAGACGTTGACTGTTAAGTTACAGGAAAGTAGTTATTATGAGGCTATGAGTGTTGATATTCCTATTAGGATTGAATAGTCTTAAATTAAACCCCTTCTTTTACTATTTTTTAAATAAATTTTTTCAAAAAAAAATAAGTCAGAATGACTTAATAAATCATTCTAATGATTAATTTTGGTTTTAGAGTACGTGGTAGGATTAGGTATTCCCTTAATTTCTTTAGTCCAGTCAGGACTTGCACTACCCCAGTAGTTGTCGTTGATGTTGACCATCGTACAGCTACCAGTTATAGCATTACCAATATTAGATGCATTGTTTGATGCAAAGTTAGACTTAGTTACCGTCAGATTGTACATTGCAGCTAATGCTCCACCACCAGCATATTTACCGGACACTTTGTTTGAAGTGAAGTCCGTGTTGTTTACTGTTGTAGTGGATTCGGTATATATCGCACCACCAATGGATATGTTAGTAGCTATTGCCGTGTTGTTCGTGAATTTCAAGTTTGTTATGTTGAATGTTTTTGATATAGTGTAGATAGCTCCACCATATGAGTTTACTGAGGATACTAGGTTGTTGTCGAATGTATCGTTTGTCATCACTAATGTTCCAAGGTTATGGTAGTGGTATATTGCCCCACCTAATGATTCACTTACCGTTGAGTTTGCAACGTTCTTGGTGAACCTGTTGTTCTGGGTTATCACGAATGATGTGTACATGTTTACTGCTCCACCCATGGAACTTTTGGAGTATGCAGTGTTTGTCGTGAAGTTGTTATCAGCTATCTGTGCAAATATGTATTCGGTGTATAATGATCCACCACTGGCTGCCGTGGTTGCATATGCACGGTTTGATGTGATAGTGTTGTTATAGAATATTAAATCCCTGTTTGGTGATGTACCATTAGATATTTGTGCTATTGCTCCACCCATAGCATATTCTGTGGACATTGCCAAGTTGTTTGTTAGCTTAGTTTGTACCATGGATATATTTGCGTTTACTGTCTTGATTGCTCCACCTGAGGCCTGTTTTGCAGAAATGTTGTTGCCATTGAATGATGAGGTTAGAACATTTAATGCACCATTTTCAAGGTATATTGCTCCTCCACCAGCAGTTGATGTTGCTGTTGCAGTATTGTTGTTGAACCAGCATGAAACTAGTGTAGTAGTGTTTCCAATAGTTCTTATTGCTCCTCCTTCACTTGTAGCTGCCTTGAGGTTGTTGTTGTTGAATGTTACCCCTGTAGCATTGAATATTCCCAGGTTGTATACTGCTCCAGCACTACGTAGGTTTGTAGCAGAATTGTTTTCGAATATTGTGTTTGACGCAATTAGTGTTCCTGCAGCATATATTGCTCCAGCAGTATTTGCTAGTGTGCTTTTACCGTTTCTTATTGTTAATGCGTTGAATTCTACTGAAGAGTTTACTATGGATGCGTTGAATATCATTGATTTTCCTTGACCATCGATTATGGTTGTTTTAACGTTTTCTCCAAATATTCTTACTGAGCGTAATACAGTAATGTTGTTTTCATAGTATATTCCTGGTGATAGATGTACTGTTCCAAGTATTGCAACGTGGTTTAATGCGTTCTTTAATGTTTTGAATGGTGCTTGTTTAGTTCCGATATTACTATCGTTTCCATTGTTTGTCACATATACGTCTCTTTGTTTTACTATTGTCAGGTTGTATATGCCAGTTGTGTTTGCATAGATATCATTTGCATGGTAGACTGCCTTGTACTTGACTATTTTATCCTCCAGGGCTATGTCTCCAATGTATGTTACGGATGCTGTACCCTTTTTAACTGTTGCGTTGGCATATTCCTTGTTATTAACATAGAATGTTACATTACCCTTTTCTACTTTATATCTGGACTCATCGGTTAATGTTACTGTGAGTTCTACTGGTTTACCTACTGTCACTGTTTTTGCTTGTCCCGACATCTTAGTAGTTAGAGGACTTACGTTCATTACGTTAATACCACTACTTGCTGCATATGTCCTGAATCCCTGGTATGTAGCGTTGAGTGTGTATTTACCAATGCTGTACATTTTTATCCTGTAATTTAGTGTGGCTGTTCCATTTTTGAGTTCTGCTAGTCCTATGACTTCGTTATTTATTTTGAATTGAACGTTTCCACCGGATACTTTGTTATTGTTTTCATCTGTGACATTTGCAGTGAATTTTGATACGAATCCTGGCTTGGTGAATAGATTACCTAATGTTAGTTGTGTTTTAAGCATGGTGATATTGATGTGTCCATTGGTACCTGATTTAGCGTATTTCCATGTTCCATTGTACTCTACTGTGATGTTGACCTTACTTAGTGAAGTTGCTGAAACAGTGAATGGATGTCTTACATAACCATTGGATATCTCTGTCGTCCAGTATTTACCACCGTTGATGTAGTATGTAATGTAACCCCTCTGTACTGGGTTGTTGTTTTCATCTAGGACTGATGCTGTTAGTGTTATCTGTTTGCCTGGCTTGGTTGTCAGGTTAACAAATCTTGTTGTTGTCTTTAGCTGTGATAATGTCAGAGTCGCATTTGTCGTGCTTGCCTCTACATATTTGTTTGGGGCACTTACTGCTGTTATATTATACTTACTTTGGTCATACTGGTATGGTATTACTAGTGTTGCGTTACAGTCTCCACGTTCATCTGTTCTTGTCCAAGCTAATGATACACCATTTAGTTTGAAGGATACTGCTGTATTGTTCACAGCCATTCCGTATTCATCTGTTACATTTGCCCTGAATATTATTGTTGAACCAGCCTTTGAACTAATGTCACGTGTTTTTATTGTTGTTGCAAGCTTTGTAATGTTTAAGTATACGTTTGCACGGCTGTCGTTGTATCTGTAATCTCCACTATACACTACTGCTACTCTGTAGAGTTTCGGCATGATTGTTGATGTGTTGTAGTTGCATGATGCTGTTCCATTTACAACTGTGACTATTGCAACCGTCTTCCTGTTTACCTTGAATGCTACTTGTCCTGTGGCTTCTGGATTTAGTGTTGCCTTTAATTCTACTACTGAATTATATTTGGTAGTGAAGTTGCCTACCTTCATTTGAGGGTTTGCCCTGTCTGGAGCATATTCAAGTGTTAATGTGGAGTTTACACGTGACGCTTTGTATTTGTCGTCTCCACTATAAACAAATGTCAGGTTATGTATTGGCACACCATAGGTTACTGGTACTAAAAAATCACATGAAACTACCCTATTGTTTATGTTTATTTTATCACTGATTGTTATACCGTTTATCTTAAATATTGCTGTTCCTGTTACGTCTTCATCTAGAAACATTGCATAGAATGTTTTTGTTTCATTTCTGTGTATTACGTAATCGGATAATCTGATTTCTGGCGTGGTCTTGTTCTTTTTCGCTTGTTTTATGTCGTTGTCTGAATCCTTAGATTGTGTGTAGGAGTTGTCTATTGTTTCAAGGTTTTCATTTAATCTTACCACATTATTGTTTTCTATAAGTTTGTCATCACATTTTGTGTTGTCAGCTAGTTTCTGTGAAGTAGCTTCCTGTGTGTTGTCATCTAATATATCGCTACTGCTATTGGTATCAACTGCTGAAACCATTGATATACATAGTAACAAGAGTGTTAGTATTATAAATGTTGAAATGTAATGACTTGCTCTAATATGGATAGTATTAACCTCCCTTTGAATTAATATAATATGAAGAAAAACTATTTATTCAAATAATTCCCCTTAGTTATTAGTATATAGCTAAATAGTTATATATTATTATCTGTTTAAAACTTAATCAAATTATATTTAAAAGTTGTGTAAAGAAAAATTGAAAACACGAAAAAAAAATTGTTTGATAAATAACAACATTAATAAAAAATAACTAATAAAGATATTCTATATAGAATACATATATTTTTTTAATAAGAGTATAATTTCAAGAAAAAAAATATTTCTATACTAAATCTAAGTGGAGGGGATATATAATGATGGAACAATTCCTACAATATGGTATATTGATAGCTGTCCTAATATTTGGAGTTAAAGTAGGTTTAGCTCTGGGATTTTCAGGAATCAAGAGAAAAACTGCTATAATGATATTAATTGGATATGGAGTAGGTTTAACATTATTATCATACATATGCCAACCATATACAGATCAAATCTACGAAATTGTTTACGGATATAGTGCAACGATATTTGCAATTATAGCCGCAGTTATACTGATAACTGGATTTAAAACAATTTACGACTGGAAAGTTACAGGAAAAGATAGTGGTTCAGCCACATGTATGGCTATGGTAGCACCATGTCCATGCTGTTTTGGAGCAATTCTAGCTACAGTGATTATGGTATCACCGATGGCTGGAGTTTCATCCCTAGCACTGGGTTCACTTTCATCTGTAGCACTAGTAATTGTGATGGGAATAACATACTTCTTATCAACTAAGATAGTCGAGAAAATTAACAGACCTTACCCATTAGTACTAGGTAACTTCATGATATTCATGGGATTATATTTCATATTATGTCTGATGATACTGCCAAACATGGTATACGCAACGGCAGGTGCGACAATTGAAATAAAATCACTGATAACAGTATTAGAAATTACTATTGTGGGTGTAATCCTAATACTTATCGGAGCTTACTATGCTAAAAAGAGAAGTACACTATTACAATTCTAAAAAAACAAAATTATGGGAGTTAAAATATGGCCGCAGTTCCTGGAGGAGAAATACTGTCTGGAATCCTTAATGTAGTAGCAGAAAGCTTACTTATACCTGTAATGATACTACTGGTAATATTCATAATATTCGCAGTAATTGAAATTGGTGCATTACTATCAGAGTACACCAGTAGACATAAAATAACAGGAAAAGAGAAAGAGATACTGATAAAAAACATCTCTGCATGTACAACTCCAGACCAAATAAGTCAAGTAATATTCCATACCAATATGAATAAATATGATAAGGAAATATTAACATCAATAGCACAACTTGATAAAACAGTATATAATAAAAAGACAAGAGAAACACTTGCAAGAAACTTACTCGAAGAACAAGAATTCAAGGTAAACCAAACACTAGAAAAAGTTGACATTGTTTCAAAAGTAGGTTCAGCATGTGGATTACTTGGAACAATCATACCTATGGGACCAGGTTTAGCAGCACTTGGTGCAGGAGATATGCAAACATTGACAACTAGTCTAACAACAGCATTCAACACAACAAC
>MUZZ01000186.1:0-376 GCA_003266075.1 Methanosphaera sp. rholeuAM74 | reverse complement strand
ATTGTTAACATGACCGATGTAATGTTAGTATTGGCTGTTGGTTTCATGATTTTTGCCATAACATCAACGGGTATGGCGAGTATACTATTTAGTGATATGACATTAGAACAGAAACAGCAAGCAATGGATGTTGCGAAACAGACAACCGAGTTAGAACAAACCCAAGAACTTAACACTACACCAGAAAACGTTTCAAGTAGTGGTTCAGGTTATGCTGAGATGGGAAAAGTATACCAAGACCCTAAGACGGGGAAGCTGGTGATGGTTCAGAACAAAACTTAATCCGTTGAACTGTAGAATATGGTTAACCAATTCTACTAAAAAACCCTTTTTTTTAAAAGATAAAAATATTGTAATGATTATTATGGAAAACGAG
>MUZZ01000195.1:2561-3590 GCA_003266075.1 Methanosphaera sp. rholeuAM74 | reverse complement strand
TTGTTGAAATTAATTGTAGTTAAATATAATAGTAAATAAAATAAAAGTTTTAATTGATTAGACTATATCATGAATATAATGTAATCAGAAAGTAATTATGAGTGATTTAAAGATGATAAACGATAGGAAGATATTGCTTGTATTAACGTTACTTGCATTACTAGTAGCTCTATCAACTGTTAGTGCTGTAAATGATGATACTGCTAGTGTCAATGGGGAAGTAGCCTCAGATGATGCTGCCAACACGTTTAGCACACAGACATTAGAGAAGACTAGTAGCCAGCAGGTAGCAGATACAAAGAACATCGAAAAGGATAATAATATTATTAAAACGAAGTCAAACATTAAGCAGGCACCAAAGAATGTGACTATTACCCCTGAAAAATATAGTCAATACATATTTGAGGGAAATCTCATAGGGGCAAACAAGAACACGAACATATTCTTCAAAGGTGATTTCACAGACAAAGACAAAGTATACATAGATACAAGCGACTTATTACTTGATGGATCAGAGGCAACATTCACCAATACTTATTTCATACTGGATGCTACAAACATTACCATACAGAACATGAACATANNCAACAACACGATAATACTAAACAATACCCACTCCAAGGCAACAGCCATATGCAACATGGCATCCAATGCTGTGATATCAGGTAACACCTTAACTGTTGAGGCTGTGGCAGGAAGCGTTGACTGGAATGACCCATCTGGTGGAGTAGCAGATACTCAGGCAATACTACTGCTTGGTGGAAACAATAACACCGTAGAAGGCAACAACATAAACATAAAATCTACACAGGCAATGGGATATAACACCCTGGAGGCAATCACCAACAGTAACGGTGCAACCAACACATTAATCAAAAGAAATACTGTAGTCATATCAGGTGCTAACTTCAACTATGCTATAGACTCATTAAACAACGTTGAAAACGTGACAATCACAGAGAACACAGTTACAGCCGATGGTGAAAGATACTGTGATGGAATACAGGTGGGAAACAATGCAAGAAACAT
>MUZZ01000195.1:0-2425 GCA_003266075.1 Methanosphaera sp. rholeuAM74 | reverse complement strand
ACAGAAATACATAACAACACGTTAACAGTCAATGGTCCGTTCTCCATGGGGCTTGGATACGCATACTCACCTAACGGTAACGCTACAGGAAACACTATTGTAATAAGTGGTGACAGTACGACGCCGATCAACACTATAACAGAGGAGTTCAAACCAGAAAACGTTGGTATAATAATACAGAACGGAACACAATACATAAACTTGGAAAACAACACAATCACGACAAGCGATGTCGGTGGACGTGACAGCACGATAGTCACAGGTGAAAATACTGCGACGATAAGAAACAACAAGCTAATAAGTAGTAAGGGCTATGGAGATGAAACCATAAAAAATTTCAAACCAGGAGTAATCATGGAAAACAATGTCATCGAAACAGTCACAACCACAGAAGACGTCACCACGGTAATAAACAAGCCAACAATACTAACGGCAACTGTAACAACCGTTGATGGCTACAACATCACTGGTGGAGTAGTCATATTCACAGACGCAGAAGATAACCCAATAGCAGAAGCAACCGTGACAAATGCAATAGCAACCACGGAGGTAACATTCACTGAAGGATTAGAATCCACATTAAAGGCAACATACACTCCTACAAGCACAGGACTAATAGGTAGCCAAGCCGAAGCAACCATAAAAGTCAAAGACTCAATTGATACCACGACAACGCTAGAAGCAATAGCCACCAATAATGATATCATAACACTAACAGCAACAGTCACAAGTGAAGTAGACGTAGACACTGGAAGAGTCCACTTCAAAGTCGACGGAAAAATGCTGAGAGATGCAGAAACTGGTAGAATCCTATACGTAGACGTGGAAGATGGAGTAGCAACAACCGAGTACAACTTGCCAAAATCATGGGGCAATACTACGACAATAGAAGCAATATATACTGGAAATGGAGCATTAGGCAGTAGTAAAAGCGAAGCAGTGAACCCAACAATCATAACTCCAGAAACAGAAGAACCAGNNAACAATCACAGTCACAACCAAAAACCTTGACAGTGGAAAAGTCGTCTTAAAAGTCAACGGTAAAACTGTCAAAGCAACCGACGGAAAACTATACGCTAAAGTAACAGGTGATAGTGTAACATTCACTTACACAGTACCTAAGACCATGAAAGCTGGTGACTACGTCATCAAAGCAGTCTACTCATCTGGTACTACTAAACTTGAGGGTGAAGGTACATTAACTGTATGAGTAACAGGTATACCCATACAATAACAACACCCCATCCCCCCCTATACATTTTAACTTATTCTAAACATTTTATACTTCAATCATGCTATTAATTAAAATATGATTACAATAATAATTATTATAAAAATTATCAAGAAATTAATCAATCCAAAGAATACTCTAACTTTTCTACCAGAGATAATGATGAATCCCAGTACGTTATACCATTCATTTCCCATATTTTCCTATTAGAATGTATAAACGCAAAAGTGAACAAACAAACAAAAAATAAATTCCTTACTGCCCTCAGATAGTGTTAACAATCGATAACTAATACCGAAACAAGATACAAAAATGTATAATGAAAAATCGGCTAAATAATTTGAAAAATCCTATTCAATAACACTCGACAAATTAAATGAGATATTTGGCCAATCATTCACCAACGGACACCTACTATTATACATAGACGGTGAGCTTGTCTATAACGGCACAGTAGGCGACGATTTAGCAACAGTCCTACTGGAAATTATAGAAAAATTCCTCGGCAAACACGAACTCAAAGTAGAATTCACAGACGCTGACGGCAAAACAAACACTTATACAGAAAACGTTACAATAACCTAAACCCCCCATTAATCCCTTTTTTTAACTTAAAATAATCAAAATAACCTAGTTGTTCTTGTTTTTCAAAGCAGAATACTTCGCATAATTTATCATGATGATTAATTAAACAGTCCTGTTTTATTTAAAGTGAAGATACTGTTGATAATATTCGTTGTCTTGCTAAAAAGTAGTGTTTTAATACTGTTATGACTAATAGAACGTGAAATAGAGTTATTAAATAAAATGACAAATGCAATGGATGATTATGCTAAAGAAAAGATTCTCGAATTTTATATTGATTCATGTAGTATTCATCTAAAAAAATGTATATGAATAGCATCTATATAACATTCAATTAGTAACAGACACACAATCAAAGTTAATATGTGCTGTACACATATCACAACATCCAACAGATTATTAAGAGTTACCTTCAACTATGGATAAAGTAGTGTCGATTTTACCAGTTAAATTTAATAAAGTAAGTGCTGATACTATCTCTAAACAAGAATCCACACTACAAATATATGGAAAAAAGAAGGACATGATGGAAATAATACTGGATTTATAAAAAAATGACTAAAATCAAAGAACAATGCATATCAAAATCAGCAACACACAGGCTCATAC
>MUZZ01000152.1:27977-37526 GCA_003266075.1 Methanosphaera sp. rholeuAM74 | reverse complement strand
CTGAGCTACGAGCCCCAATAAAAATCAATAGCGCCTTGGCCGGGACTTGAACCCGAGTCGCAGGCTCGACAGGCCTGCATGATAGCCTCTACACTACCAAGGCAATAATCTATAACAATATGCCAATTATAAGGCACACTTTATAGCTTTGTATTTTATAGTATATAAATGTTATGGCACGAGAACCATTAACATAGTCTTTAGTTAAACAATTAAACTAAAAACAAAGATAAATATCCCGTCTGCCGGACTTGAACCAGCAACATTCGGATCTACAGTCCGATGCTCTGCCAAATTGAGCTAAGACGGGTAACAACAATGGGTCCGCCCGGATTTGAACCGGAGTCTCAGGCTCCCAAAGCCCAAAGGATCGACCAAGCTACCCTACGGACCCAAGAATATAAATTCAAGCCTCAGGAGGGAATTGAACCCCCGACCGCTTGATTACAAGTCAAGCGCTCCACCGACTGAGCTACTGAGGCTAATAATATACTTAGCATAAACTTCGATTTGATTAGAAGCTATTATTATTTAAGTATTTCATAGTATATAAACATTATGATAGATAAATGAAGATACAAATAAACACTTTAAAAAGAGCTAAAAACAAAATAAAAGTTAAAAGTAGTTAAACTATAAAATAAAGAAAGTAAACTACTTAACCTTATTAGCAGACTCTACTAATGCCTTAACAGCAGGTAACTCGTTACCAGAAATCAGATTTATACTAGCACCACCACCACTACTAATATGGGTTATCTCACCATCCAAATCCATATTACTAGCAGCCGCAGCTAAATGACCACCACCAATGATTGAAAAACCAGAAGACTCAGCCATAGCATTCAATAACTCCTCAGTACCCTTATTGAAAACTTCGATTTCAAATACACCAGCAGGACCATTAGCAAACAAGGTTTTAGATTCCAATATTTTCTTTTTATACAAATCAATAGTTTTTAAACCAATATCATAAATTGGTAAATTAGGAATCTCATCAACAGGATAATCCACCCTAGACTCATTCTCATAAATACCTAAATCAACTGGCAACATAATCTTATCAGAATAATCCTTCAACAAATCCTTGGCAACATCAATAAAGTCCTCATAACCACGATCCACTATAAAATCATAATTATACTCCTTAAGGTCAACACCACTAGCAACCAAGAATATATTAGCAACCAAACCAGTTGTGAGAACATAATCTGCCCTATTAGTCTTCAAAGCATTAACCATAACATTAATGGAATCATCAGCCTTAATTCCACCCAAAACATAAACCCTAGGCTCTTGTGCATTATCAAGAACACCATACAATGAGGATAACTCCTGTTGCATGACCCTACCAGCAACAGAAGGTAAAACCTTAGAAAAACCAATTATAGAAGTTTGAGACCTGTGAGCAGCAGCAAAAGCGTCATTAACAAAGTAATCACAAACAGGAGCAATAGTCTGAACCATGTGAGAATTAATTTGTTCTTCAACAGTTAACTTAGGCATCTCCTCAGAAAAGAATCTGACATTTTCAAGAAGAATTATCTCACCATTAACCATATTACCAATGACATCCAAGGCATATTTTGAAAAAATTGAATCAACATACTGAACATCCTTATTAATAATATTAGCAATAGCCAGAGCGTGTTGCTTCAAAGTGGTAAAATCTGATTTACCCGGCCTACTCTGATGAGCAAGTATAACTACCTTAGCACCCCTATCAGACAATTCAGATACTGTGATTGAATGTAGTTGCATACGAGTATCATCAAGCAAATCACCAGATACTGGGTCAACTGGAGAGTTAATATCAACCCTTAACAACACCGTTTTTCCTTCAACGTCAATATCATCCATAGTTTTAAAACCATATTCCATGATAACAACCCCATTAGATTAAACTTACCAAGTCAATCAAAGCCTGTTTCTGGTCTTCAGCCTTAATAATACCAGAAGCCAGTAGAACTCCTTCAGAACCCAATTCAAGTGCTGCTTTAACATCCTCACCCGTAGATATTCCTGCACCACAGAGAACTGAAATATCCTTGTTAATCTTATGAATTTCATCAACAGAATTACTTACAACATCTGGGTCTGCCTTTGAAACTGGTATACCAGTACCTATAAGTTCTGGAGGCTCAATCGCAATAAAATCAGGATTAAATGAAGCTACTGCCGCACTTGTCTTGACATTATTAGTACATAATACACTCACCAAATCTAATTCTTTGGCTTTTTCAACAATAGCATCAATATCGGCTAGAGTCATACGTTTTTCGGAGTGATTGATTAATGTACCAGAAGCGTTTACCTGCTTAATAGCTTCAGGCAAGGTTGAACCAGTATGTCCTCCAGGACTAACTGCATCCATGTGCTGAGAATAAACGGGTATATCCACCTCATTAATGATAGGATACAGGTCTACAGCTTGAGGTGCTATAGCCATGTTAACACCTGTTTCTTGACTTGCCTCTTGAACATATTTTGATAATTGTATAGCGTTCTTTCCAGTTGATTCCATATATGTCTTATAATTCAATATTATGATTGGTGTTTCTGTTTTACTCATAAACATCTACCTACTGATAAAAGTTATATTTGAAGACAGACAACATGAAATTAATATAGCACCTGCCCACCTTCAAAAGATTCTCATTATAATTATATATTATAGTAAGACTATAATACAAGTTTTGATTTGAACTACTTTAAAATTTATTATGTAGAAAAGACATATAGTGTACTCATATGTTAATTTCGGAAACAAAAAAGAAAGACCTTGAAAAGAAAGGATATAGATTTGCAGGCAAATATGTGCATAGTGCAAATAAGATATGTCATTGGACTAGAAAGAGCATAGTCGATGAAGGCACATGCTATAAAGAACAATTCTACGGAATAAAAAGCCATAGATGTCTACAGATGTCACCAGCTATTCCCTACTGCCAACACAAATGCTTATTCTGTTGGAGAGATACGGATATAACTAAAACATCATGGGATAGTGATGATTATGATGATCCATCCACCATAATAGAGGACTGTATAGCAAACCAGAAACAATTACTATGTGGATTTTTTGGAAACGATAATTCAAACCCACAAAAGCTAAAAGAATGCGTCAAACCCAACAATGCAGCGATAAGCCTTGCTGGAGAACCATTGCTATATCCTGAGATTAATCAATTACTACGAGAGTTTGAAAAAAGAGACTTCACCACATTTCTAGTAAGTAATGGTGAAAGACCTGACAGACTAAAACTACTAGAAGATGAAGAACCAACCCAGTTATACATATCCCTAGATGCACCAAATGAGGACATATATAAAAGGGTGTGTAAGCCACAGGTAAGTGATGGATGGAGTAAACTGCAGGAAAGCTTAGAAGTTCTATCCACACTCGATACGAGAAAGGTATTACGCATAACATCAGTTAACCAGCTAAATATGAGCAATCCAGAGCAATACGCTAAAATCATAGAAAAAAGTGACGTTGACTATGTGGAAATAAAGGCATATATGTTTGTTGGAGACTCAAGAAACAGGTTACAATGGGAGAATATGCCAAAATCTGCAGAATTAGAGGAATTTGCTAAAAACGTTGCTAGAGAAACTAGTTTCGATATCGTTGATGAAGTCGAAAAAAGTAGGGTACTACTGCTTGGTGATGAAAAACCAATAAAGTATAATAACTAGAACAACCACTATAAAAGTAGAGGTGATAATAATGGATGGAAAAACTATCTGTGGTATAATTATTGTGATAATACTTGCAGGAATGTTTATACCTTTTGGATCATCTGAAAAGACAGGTGATAACTCTGTTGCAGTGACTTACGGAGAAACAACATATTATAATGAAAATTATAAGTCAATAGTAGACAACTACTTTAAAAGCAATTCAAATGCAGACTTAAGCAATGCAAATCAGACAATTATAACTGCAAATGATGTTAACAAGATATCCGCAGACATAAGTCAAAGAACATATAATTCAAATCAAATCTTGTCATGTGCAATGGTGGATTTAAGTAGCAACAATGATATTAACATTGATGTTGATAAGTCAAAGATTACGACAGTTACCCCTAGTATGTATAAATCAGCATTAAAATCATCTGGTATCACTAAGGGAAATGTTATTGTAACAAGCCCAACTACTGCTACGGGTGAATCTGCTCTTGCAGGTGTGATGAAATCCTATGAAACAGCGACGGGTAAAGAAATCCCAGAAGACTTAAAAAATGCTGCCAACAAGGAAATCTATGCCCAGAGTCAAGTTGTCAATGATACAAATGCTAGTGCAGATGATGTGGCAGAACTAGTTGAAGAAGTTAAAAATGAGGTTGCTAAGGAAAACACGACTGACCACAACACCATTATAACTATAATCAATAATATTGCCAGTAACAACAACATACAAATATCAGACAATGATATTAACATATTGGCTGATAGTATTCAGGACACACAGGAAGTAAAAGATCAGGCTGTAGCGTATCAGAGCCAAATATCGGATTACATTAACAGTTCTGAGGCTCAGAGCATTATGGGTAGGATTTGGAATATAATAAATACGTTTATTAACAATTATACACACAATTAAAACCATTTTTATTTTATAACTTTTTTTTTGTAGATTTTTTTTTGATACTTTTTCAATATCAGTACTCTTCCATGTTAGTTAGAAGTAATAAGTATGAGGTAATTACTACAAAGTTATAACTATTAAGTTCTAAGTAAGATGCAATAACTAATAAGTCATAACTATTAAGTTCTAAGTAAGAGGTAATAACTAATAAGTTATAACTATTATGTAATAAAGTATAAATAATTAGTAAGTAGTAATAAGTAAGAGGTAATAAGTAATCTGTTATGATTAAGATGTAAAAAGTTATAAGTAAATAGTACAAAGTAATAAGTAATAAATAATAACTTTGAAGTAAAAACTATAAAGTATGAAGTATGTACTAATAAGTTACAAGTAATACGTAGATAGTTAATAGTAAAAAATAATAAGTAATAAGTAATAACTCAACACCAGAAAAAAAGAGAAAAGAAACAGGAAAAATTATTTACTTGAAACCAAAGATACTGCCTTCTCAGCAGCTTTCTCCATAGAGGTTTCGAAAGGTATTCCATTATCAGTTAAAATCTTCTGACCTTCCACTTCATTAGTTCCAGTTAACCTAATGACAATAGGCACTTTCCTACCATACTCCTCATAAACATTGACAACTGCTCTTGCAACATCATCAGCCTTAGTAATTCCTCCAAGAACGTTCAAGAATATGACTTCAACATTAGGATTCTTAAGAACCAACTCTATTGCATGAGTAATACTACTCTCAGATGCTCCCCCACCAACATCAAGGAATGTAGCAGGTTTTTCACCATAATACTCAATTAAATCCATACCAGTTAAAGTTAAACCAGCACCATTACCAATTACTGCAATGTTACCATCTAGTTTAACATAGGCAAATTTCTCATCCTTGAACTCATCCATCTCTTTTAGTTTAGTATGTCTAAAGAATGCATCATCATCTATAGCCATCTTCGCATCAGCTGCTATGAAACCATTAGATGTTTTAATAAGAGGATTAATTTCAGCAACCGTAGCATCATATTCCTGGAATGCTTGATATAGCTTCCAAATAATTGTTCCTATAGCTGCTACCTCACTCGTATCTACTCCCATCTGTAATGCTAGGTTACGTGCCTGATATGGCATGAATTCCTCCAATGGTTCAACATATTTTTTCACAATTTTCTCAGGTGACTCCTTAGCCACTTGTTCTATATCCATTCCACCAGCAGTACTTGCCATTATTAAAGGTTTTTTTGCATCCCTGTCAAGAATTATTGTCAAGTAGTACTCACTCAATTTATCTTCAATTTTCTCTTCAATTAATACTTTAGTTACTTTTTCTCCTTTAATAGTTTTCTCGAATAATTCTTCAGTTCTTTCAGCTGCTTCTCTTGGTGTGTCAGCAAACAGTATTCCACCTGCCTTTCCCCTTCCACCAGTTAAAACTTGTGACTTAACTGCTACTGGTTTTCCAATAGTTTTAGCCCTTTCATATGCTTCTTCAGGAGTGTTTGCCAGATAACTTTCTGGAATTTTTATGTTACATACTCTAAATATATTCTTTGCAACGTATTCATGTATATTCATATTAATCACTTTAATTATGTTTTTTCAACTATTTTAATTCCTTCATCAAATGCTTGTAAATTCATATCCTCTGTACCTTCAGGTACACTTGCAAGTATAGCTTCTTTTGCCGCCTCTTTGGTAATCAGATTTGTTGCTTCAACAAATGATCCTAACATGACAATGTTTGCAACAATTGCCCTGCCAATAGTGTCTTGTGCAGTTTTAGTAGCAGGTGATGTGTATGTTACCAGATTTTTTTCTTTGATTATGTTATCAATCTCTTCTTTATAAACTAGATCCGGGTCTATGATGAGTAGTGCGTTGTCCTGGATGTCGTCAATGTATTTGATTAGTGCTTCATGACTCATTGCGACAAAGATTTCTGGATGTTCAACTTTTGGGTAGTCTATTTGTTCATCACTTATCACTATCTCTGTACGTGATGCTCCACCCCTAGCTTCAGGTCCATATGATTGTGTTTGTACTGCGTAATTGTTGTCAAATAATGATGCTGCCTTTGCTATTATGATTCCACACATCAGTACACCTTGACCTCCAAATCCCCCAATACGTATCTCTTTTCTCATTTTAATCACTCATGTATGCTTTTTTTATGTTTTCTTCAGACTTGATGTCAGAGTACTTGTCTATCAAATCATCTAAAGATTCAACAAACTCTTTTCTTGGCTTGTTAATGTATACTCCAGTAACAATTTTTCCCACAAGTTCTTCATCCGACATGTTTTCTGCTTGTTGTAGTGTAATCGTGTTTTGCTTAAACCAGTTCATCATGTCTGTTGGTGTTTTAATCTTGTTTTTTCTACCATAGTATGTTGGACATGCAGATATTACCTCTATCAATGAGAAACCCTTGTTTTGTAGTCCATCTTTTATTGCCATGGATACCTGTACTGGTTGTGCCGTGGTATACTTGGCCACATATGTAGCACCAGCAGCCTTCGCAACTTCAGATATGTTGAACGGCTTGTCTGTTGAGCCGTATGGTGCTGTTGTAGCATAACTACCTTCGGGACTTGTTGGACTTATTTGTCCTCCAGTCATTCCATATATGTCATTGTTTACACAGATTACTGTTAAATCTATGTTTCTTCTTGCAGCATGTATCAGGTGGTTTCCCCCAATTGAAGTTGCATCTCCATCCCCCGTAACTACGATTACATCCTGTTGGGAGTTAGCTATCTTTAATCCTGTAGCAAATGCAAGTGCCCTCCCGTGTGTTGTGTGTAATGAGTCACACTTGACATATCCAGGTATACGTGATGAACATCCTATTCCAGATACCATGCTTATATTGTCAAAGTCTTTGTCTGACATTTCTATTGCATTGAATATTGTGTTCATTACTATTCCATTTCCACATCCTGGACAGAATATGTGTGGTAGTCTTTCTGAACGTAAATATTTCATAAATTTATGAGGGTGTTCTTGTTTCTGCATTTTTTATTCCTCCAAAATTTTAGATAATATCTCATCAGGTGTGTGTAATGCTCCACCAATTTTTGAAATTAACTCTACTTTAGCATGCTTTCCAAGTACCCTGTCCACTTCAAGGTAAATTTGTCCCAGGTTGAGTTCAGGGATTATTATTCTTGAAGCATTAGCTGTTAGCTCCAATAGTTTTTCCTCTGGGAATGGCCAAACTATACCAAGCTTGATGTATCCTACCTTCAACCCTTTTTCACGTGCCTGTTTGACTGCTGTGAGTGCTGAACGTGATGGGATACCATATGAGATTACTATTGTGTCTGCATCATCAAGGAATTCCGTTTCTATTAATGCCATTTCATTACGTTTGGATAATATCTTGTTGCATAGTCTTGTAACAAGCTTTGTGTGTACATCAGGGTCATCAGTACTTGGATATCCTCTTTCATCATGGGTCAAACCGGTAATGTGTACGTTGAATCCTTCTGCAAATGCTGGCATTGGAGTAGTTGAGTTATCATCAGCATCAAATGGTAGGTAGTTATCTACTTTTTCTGGCATAGTTCTTGGAACTACTTCTATTTCTGATGGTATGGTTATTTTCTCTCTCATGTGTCCAACTATTTCATCTGCCATGACTAGTACTGGTACTCTGTACTGTTCTGCTAGGTTGAATGCCTTGATTGTGTAGTCAAAACATTCCTGTACTGATGATGGTGCTAATGCTATGATTTCATAGTCTCCATGTGAACCCCATCTTGCCTGCATCATGTCTGCCTGTGCTGAACGTGTTGGTTGACCTGTTGATGGTGAACCCCTTTGCATGTTAATTACAACAATCGGAGTTTCTGTTATTGCGGCATATCCAATGTTTTCCTGCATTAATGATACTCCAGGTCCACTAGTTGCCGTTACAACCTTTTGTCCTGCCCATGATGCCCCTATTATTGCACCTACTGCGGATATCTCATCCTCCATTTGTACGAAATGTCCTCCCACGGTTGGTAATTTCTTGGACATTATTTCGGCAATTTCTGTTGATGGTGTTATTGGATAACCTGCAAAGAATCTGCATCCAGCACTTATTGCTCCTAGTGCACAGGCTTCATTTCCTTGTACGAATAATTCTTTTTCTTCCATTTTAATCATCATCCTCTATAGAAATTGCTTGATCAGGACACATTAATGTGCATAGTTGACACTTAACGCATTTGTCCACGTCGTATATGGGTACACGCACTCCTTTATGGTTTAGTTTGTCTGATGGTGTGTACACCTGTTTTGGACATGCATTTACACATAAGTAGCATCCCTTACACAATTCATCATTTAAATATATCATGTTTATTACCCTTTATTCTTGATTAATGAAAATTCAAGCATTATAACGGAGAGTTCTTTTTCTAGTACTCCCCATTATATTATAATATAAACTTGTATAACTTTGAATATGAATATTTTTTTTTACATATTCTATATGTATCGTATTTATGTTTTTACTAGTATAAAAGCGTGATGTTAGTATATATATAATTATGGCATTATAGTTATAAAAAGGAATATTATTATTGCGAATAATAGTGTTACTGTGTGTGTAGAGTATAATTTTAAGATGTTTTTGTTTATTGTTTCATGTTAATATTTGTTAATGCGTGTAAAAATCGTTACAAATTATTCTAAGAAAACATGAAATATAGTAACAAATTATTTTTGTAGTATATTTGTGAGATATCTGGAACTTTTGATATGATTTTAGTAGGTAACAACTTATTTTGAAAATAATGCAATTCGAATATATTAGAAATACTGATAATATATATGATTTTTTTAGAATATTTAAGTGTAAATTTTAATTATAATAAAAAACACGAGAATATTATAGAGTTATAGATTAAAAAAAGAAAATCATAAAAACAAAAATCAACATTTCAAAAACATAC
>MUZZ01000152.1:13904-27954 GCA_003266075.1 Methanosphaera sp. rholeuAM74 | reverse complement strand
CATACTTTACTCCAGACAAAAAAAATGAAAGTATGAATTCAAAATTTGAAAATATGTTTTTATTGAAAAACAAAATTCGAAAAACAAAAAACATAATTTGAGCAAAAAGGTTATAAATTAATAAAACAAATACTATAAATAAAAATGATTAGAAAATGAGTAAATGGGGAAATTAGATATGGCAGAGGACTATGTTAGAAAAACTGTTAAAATAAATAATGAGATCTGGAGTAAATTTCAGAGTAAGATTGAAGATGAATATGGAACTACATACAAGCATGTATCGGAGGAAATGGAGAAAGCTATTGATTATTACGTAGATAACGATGTTATTGATATAGAAAATACAAAATCAAAAATCAAAAATCTAAAAACAGAAATCAAAAATCTAAATGATGAAAACAAAAAACTAAAACAAGATGTTATAAAACTTAACCAAGACATTTTGGATAGGGATAAAGATAAGAAAAAAGTTGATAAAAACAATGAAGAAATTAAGTTAGAAATCAATGATTTGAAAGAGAGTAATATCAAGCTTCAAAATGAACTTGAAGAGATTAAAAATGATTATGATAATATTAAAGATGAAAATACTGAAATTGTTGCCAAAAACAGGGAATTAGAGAAAGATAATAAACGTTTAGAGGAAAAATATATTGAACAAGTAGAAGAAACTAACAAACAGGTTCAGGAGAATACTAAAATTAAAAATAAAAGAGAACATACACAGGAAAGATTAAATAAAACCCAAGATGAATTAAATGATAGCTTAAAACGTTTAGAAAAGTATAGTTATGCTATTGGTCAGGTTCAGAATATGAGTTTTATTGATAGATTGCTTAATAGATTGCCTGAACAGATTAAGATGTTAGAACCGATAAAAAAAGAAAAATAGAAGTTGTATAATTAGTCTAATATCCTCATTAATGGATAATCCAATTCTTCAACATATGATATACATGTGGTTACTTCATAATCATTAATTTTTGTGGTGAGTTCCACATACAACATTTTCCCTTCAAGAGTAGTATAACCCATGCTACCTGATTGTTGTTTAATTAAGTCCGGATTTAATTTAACTACTACTTTGATGATTGCTGGTTGGAGGAGTATGCTTTCTTCAATGGCTTTTTCCAGAGATTTGTAGGAATCAATGTTTACAGGAGTACCAATGAATTGATGGAATAAAGAACCCATACTAATACCACCTTCAAATATAGCTCTCTCCCTGTCAGTTAAATTACTGAAATATTTATTTTCGTTCATTATTATCACCAGTTTATTTTAAGTTTACCCATGATGGTGCATCATAGGTAGGTATTGTTAGTATGAGATTATCCATATTTGTCAATATCTCTTCTACGGATTCACGAGGAACTTCAAGCATGACAAGGTATTCGGCATTTAAATCACCTATATTTGAAGTTCTTTCATATTCGGATAATCTCCACCCATAGTTTTCCATTAATATTTTAACTTCTTTTTCACTTAATGTTCCTGAAGCCTTGGATAAAATTGCTTGATAGACATCTGTTTTAATTTCCTGTGTATAGTTGCGTGACTTAGGTGTTTGACCTAATTGTGTATTTAAATCTATTGTTCCTGAGTCCTTTGAGCGTAATATGGAAACAATTTTAGATCCTCCAACTATTTTGGAAGAATCGTTTGTTGATTGAGATTGTACCGTTGTAGGTATCTGCGTGGTATTATTGGAGTCAACATCCTCAGTGGTAGTGTTGTTTTGTTTAGTTTCCATGTTTTCTTGGACATCGTTTGAGTTATTGCTGATTTTATATATGTCCACTATATCAGATTCTTTGATTAGACCACTAGCTGCTTGTTTACGAGTGATGCTTAATGGAACTATTACTGTATCAACTTTTGTTATGTTAATTAATGTTAATTCATTTGCATCCATTGATTTTAACTTGTTGTTTGCGTCATCCACATCCATTATGGTAGTTGTATTGTTATAGTTAAATTGTATTCTATTGTATTTGTCTTTTGATGTGTTGATTTGTTCTTGCAGGTGTTTTTTTAGTATAGGATAAGCCATTGCATTTACATCTATGTTATTGACTTCTTCTATAGTACTTGCCGAATCTATTTGTGATATTATTGCTTGTTTGTTAGGATCTACTGTTAAGTCATTGGTAAATAACATGTTTACTTCATTAATTTTGTTGTTTTTTGCATTGTTTAATTCTTGCATTGCTGGTTGGAAGAATAGAAAATAGTATCCTATAGATGCTATTAGTATTATGGCTAGGATAATTATTATTCCTACTGTGAATTCCTTTTTTTCATCGTTTTTGTATTTACTGTGTCTGTTGTGGAATAATGTGTTTTCGTTTTCTTCATCATCATTTATTAGTTTTTCTAGTTTTTTGTTTAGATTCTTTCGTTGTTGTTTTATTGTTTTGATTAAATCATCGGTATTCATAATTATATTTTAAAGAAAAATAAAAAAAGATAAATAAGTTAGATTAACGTTTGAATAGATCGTTTGTATCGGAATTTGATTTTGAATTTATTGATAGTTTGTCTTGTAGATTATGTAAGTCGTCTGGTTTAATTAAGATTGTTATGAGTGGTGCTAGTATATACATTAATGCACATACGATTAATAGATAAGATGGTATTTTGAATAGTATTGTGTTTGAGTAGGGTATTATGCATAATAGTGTGATTATTGCTACGACCAGTAACATTCTTTTTTCCTTTACCTTTGGATAGGATATGTTTGAAACCATAAGAATGGATATTATTATCATTAGGATGAATAACAATATCATGTTTATGTAGTCTGCAAGTATTAGAGCTGCTAGTGTGAATGATACTACTGGTATTGGCAGACCTACAAATGTATGTACTGGTTGGTTGTAGTTGTTTAGTGATGCATTGTATCTTGTTAATCTCAATATTCCACATAAAACTATTAATATTACTGGTATTATGATGTAGTTTACTCCAGATATTATGTATAGTATTATAGAGGGAGCTACTGCGAATGATACTACGTCAGCTAGTGAATCTATTGTTTCACCGAACACTACGTGATTTATATCGTTGCTTCCAAAGTTTCTTGCAATATAGCCGTCTACTGAATCAAAAATTACTGCCAGTAACAATAGTTGTGCAGATAGTTGTGTTTGACCCTGTAATAGTACTATTACTGATAGTATTCCACATAATGCATTTGCTAGTGAAAACAAATCTGCTAATGTTATCATTTCATATATTTTTGTTTGCATAGGAATCATTGATTATTTTGTTATATTAATTATATTTATCTATTTTGTTAATAATTATTATCTTTATTTATTGTATGTGATTTCACCCCTTTAATAATAATTGGTAAATTAGTATATTATACTAATATAATTATACATTATACATCATTATATATAAATTATTAGGATATTATTATGAAAAATATTCAAGATTACATATAAACCAAAAGAAAAATAAAAAATAATAAGTTGTAGAAACATAAACAATAACAAGCAAAAAAAAGGGAAAGAACAACATGACAACAACAGATGATGAAAAATTAGTCCTAGGCATAGACGAAGCAGGACGAGGCTCAGTAATAGGACCATTAGTAATAGGTGGAGTACTAATGGCAAAAAACAGAATAAAGTTCCTAAACAGAATGGACATAAAAGACTCAAAAAGACTGACCATGAAGAAAAGAACAATACTATCACGCAAAATAAAAAAGATAACAGAGTTCAAGACAGTGATAATACCAGCAGACAAAATAGACCAAATGAGAAATGAAGGCATAAACCTAAACCAAATAGAAACAAATGCTATGAAAGAAGTAATACAAACAATGAACCCCGACATCTGCTACATAGACTGCATAGACGTGGACGAAGAAAGATTCCATGACAACATACAAAAATTAAACCCGGAAATGGAAGTAGTGACAAAACACAAAGCCGACGACACATTCGACATAGTATCAGCAGCATCAATCATAGCAAAAGTGACAAGAGACAAAGAACTAGAAAAAATACGAAACGAATATGGAGCAGTAGGCTCGGGTTATCCGAGTGATAAATATACAATAGCATATCTAAAAAGTTTGAACAACAATTTCCCACCAATAGTTAGACAAACTTGGAACACCATAATAAACATGAAAAATGAAAAATAATTTAAATTAAAACAATCAAAACATATAATATCATTAATTGATTGAATAATTAATTGTTTTAAAACACAACGGAGAAATAAAAAATGGACTTCACAGGAATCTTAACATCTACATTCAATGATTTAGTGACAATGTTCCAAAGTGGAGGAATAATATCCTATATATTAACCATCATAGGATTATATGGTTTTTTTCTAGCAATAGAAAAGATATACTACCTCAGAAAAATTTCAAAAGTAGATTTGTCAGAAATAATGATAATCGTTAATGAATCAATGGCACATGGGGGTTCATTGGAAGCACTGCGTGCTATAAGTAACTTCAAAACTCCGACAGCACGAATTATTTCTGAAGCATTGAAAATTGGATACAGAAGTAAATCAGAAGTAGAAGACAACATGGAACAAGTGTTCATTGTAGAAATGAGTAAAATGATGAAGGGTCTTTCATCCCTGCAAACCATTATCGAAGTTGCACCATTACTAGGGTTAATAGGTACCGTAATTGGTATGTGGTACACATTCAAGGATTTAGGAATAAACAGTGACATAACCGTAATGGCAAACGGAATATACATTGCAATTGTTACAACAATATTCGGATTAGCGGTAGCCATCATACTTCTACCATTCTATACCTACATAAAAAACTTAATCGAAATACAATTAGATAACATCGAGATTGCTAAAAAAATGAGCAATTGGAGAAATGCTGAAATGAAAATCTGGATTGAAGACGATAAAGAAGAAGTAATTGACGCATTACGAGAAGCTCCAGGTATTATTAAGGTAAAAGAAATAAATGATGACCAAGCAAACCTTAAAATAGACATTAAACCAAACATGCTAGAGAAGGGTATAAAAACAATCATACGAGAAAGATCCGATACATCCAACAGGATTGTTGAAAGTAAACTTAAACAATAGGAGTATGATGTTATGACAATAGATACTAAAAGATTTAAAGATAAGATAGAACAAAGAAGTCCTAACATCAATTTAGTACCATTACTAGATGTTATATTTACAATAATGATTTTCTTGTTGGTTATGCTGAGTCAACATCCAACAAGCGACGTTCAAAACTACACACAAGACCAGATATCTGCTAAACCGACGAGTCAAAGTGGTACTTCAGAGTATTATCTGCTCCCTTTAAACGGATTACATAAAGTAACAGTAAACGGAGTTGACCGTTCAGATATGATACGCAACGGTGCAGTTGCAGTACATACCCGTGTAATGGATGAAGGTCAAATTGTTATTGATTCATCGTCGGGTTCGATAACTATAAAATCGCCAGATGACATTGCAGACATTGCTGTTAAAGCACCTGCAAGTGATTAGAATAATTTAAACTATTGGAGGATAATAAATATGTATTTAGGTAGAATAATATCAGTTGGAAGTAATGAAAATGGAAGTTATGCATCATACAGGGTTTCAAGCAGGTCATTTCCCAACAGAAAATCCGTGGTAAATAATAATAAAGTAGCAATTATTCCAACCGAAGGATCAGAAGGAGACATCTATAAAAATCCGTACATAAGTTACAACTGTATAGACATTATTGATTATGAAATATGTGTAATTACCAACGGTTCACACACCGACATAATTGCCGGTAAAATAAGAGAAGGCATGAATATGCGTGACAGTATAGCATTGACATTACTTACAATGGACTATGAAAAGGATGACTACAATACTCCACGTATTGCTGGTGCTATCGACTTAAGTGGAAATGGTTACATTGGAATAGTCACAGATAGTGGCATCGAAGTTAAAAAAGTAAATCCTAACGAAGCATACTATGTTTCAACATATGAACATAACAGTCCTAGAAGTGTCGAATATCCTGCAAGTAATGCTAAGGAAGCTACGGAATACATCTTCGGTGAAGGAGTATTTAGCGAGTTCACACATCCTGTTACTTCATGTGCAGCATTTGCTAAAGATAAATGGGATATAGAATTTAAAAATCCTTAGACACTCACTCCCCCCATAAACTTCTTTTTTAATAATTTTTTTGTTGAAACGTTAACTTTTGTGAGAAATAGATTATGACTATTGAAATTACTGGAATTGAAGGTTTTCCACTCGTAAAAGAAGGTGATGACTTATCATCAATAATTGAAAGAGCGTTGAATGATAATGACATTAGCCTAGAAGATGATGACATACTAGTGGTTGCAGAAACCGTTGTCAGCAAAGCTGAGGGAAACTATGTTAAGGTCGATGATGTAGAAGTACAACCTGATGCAGTGACCATGTCCAAGATAAGTGGTAAGGATGCCAAGGAGTGCCAAATCATATTGGATGAGAGTGATGAAATAGTTAGGTGTCAGAAGGGTTTAATCATTACACAAACACACCACGGATTTGTATGTGCTAATAGTGGTATAGATAACAGCAACTGTGAAGCAGGCTACGTGACACCCCTACCAGTAAATCCGGACAAATCAGCACGGATTATTAAAAAGTATTTAGACGAAAGTTTTGATTGTGAAGTAGGTGTAATCATATCAGATACTCATGGCAGAGCATGGCGTATAGGTGCAATAGGTGTAGCTGTCGGAATTAGTGGTATGCATCCTTGCACGGATTTGAGAGGTTCTGTTGACTTGTATGGTAACACACTACGTAGTACTGTGGAGGCTACTGCAGATGAACTTGCAAGTGCTGCTTCACTAGTTATGGGTCAATCGGATGAAGGAATTTGTGTAACATTAATAAGGGGATATGACTTATCCGAGATTAGATGTGCAGTCGATGAGTCCAGTATTACTGAAATTATCCGAGATAAAAGTAGTGATGCATTCAGGTAGGTTATGTTATGATTAGTGTATTATCTGGAGGTACAGGAACTCCGAAGCTACTACAGGGAATAAAAGAAGTCGTCAGAGCAGAGGATTTAACTGTTATTGTCAACACATTAGAAAATGATTATTTCTCTGGTGTCTATGTTAGTGCTGATGTTGATACTGTAATGTATACCCTAGCAGACCTAGTTAATGAAGATGTATGGTATGGCAGGAGGGATGATACATTCATTACACATGAATGCCTTAAAAAGTTAGGGTATGCTGAGTTGTTACGTATTGGTGACCTAGACCGTGGCTTGAAGATTCATAAAACTGAGCTTCTGAAGGAGCACTCCCTAAGTGATGCAGTAGAAATCCAGAAAAACTCTTTAGGAATAAAATCCAGGATTATTCCCATGAGCAACGAGGATTGTGAAGTGAAAATCGATACTGATATGGGTATCATGAGTTTTCACGACTTTCTCATAAAGTACCAGTCAAAGCCAGCAGTTAATGATGTTATTTACGGTAATGTTAGTGCCTGTAAGGGTGTTATAGACTCCATAAAAAGTAGCCAACAAGTTATCATAGGACCATCTAATCCCATCACGTCAATTATGCCGATAATTCAGATGAAGGGTGTTGTTAAGGCTCTTAAGAAGGTTCATGTGACTAGTGTATCACCATTTATTGGTGAGGGGTGTGTTAGTGGACCAGCAGCAAAGTTCATGAAAGCAAAAGGATATGAAAGTAATTGTGTGGGTGTGTTTGAAATATATAAAGAATTTTTAAATCATGCCATAATACATACTAATGATGAAAAATATAAAGATACTATAGAGGATTTCATACCACAAGTTTCAGTTGAGAATATAATTTTAGATACTATGGAAGATAAAATAGGGTTAGCAAGGAAAATAATAACTAAGGGTATGAACGTGCTATAATTAGATAATATTAGTTTATATAAGTGATTAAATGATACAGGTAACATTAATTCAAATTGATAATTATGGTCCATGGACCGTGACTCCAGGACCTAGAGCTGAGCCAGATTTGCAAGCTCTTCAATCAAGATTATATGGGGATTTAGAACGAGAATTCGGAGCTCATGGTGGAATTGTATTCTTCAACAGATTTGACAATTTAATTGCTATAAGTAATGGAATGGATTATGACGACCACCTACTTATTCAGAAATCTATTCGCAACCGTTATCCCATAACAATCAGTATGGGAGTTGCTTCAGCATCCACACCCATAGAGGCTCAAAAAATAGCTACCAAGTTAATTCAGGATGGTGGTGGAGCACAATCAGAAGAAAGATGTGAAATCTTGGAGATTGATTCACTAGCCAGTGAAGATGACAGTCAAGTACAAATCGCACACATTGACATTGATGATATAACTGGAACACTGACTGATGTTGCTAGTGCATATGATACGTCATTAGTAGTCTACGAGGTTTTAGTTACACTTATGAAAGAGTTTGAAGCCATTGGAGGTATGTGTTTCTTCATTGGTGGAGACAATTACATGGCACCATCCAATGGTATTACAGAAGATGTTCTAAGAGATACCCTGAAAAGTGTTGACAAGAAAACTGGTGTTACCCTCAAGGCTGGTGTAGGCATTTCCACTAGTGCCGGTCGTGCAGCAGACCTAGCTGACATCGGTCTTGAAGACATTCGTGCAAAAAGTACAGATGATTCTGTTATATTCCTAGATGATACTTCAAGCTATTAAATTAACCCCCAAATCTGTTCTTTTTTTAGTATTAAAATTATTTGGTGAGTAATTTGAATGTGATATCTGCTATGGCTGGAATTACTGATGGAGAGTATTGTAAGAAGTTTACACGTGGCAATGTTGATGCTGTGACTATCGGTGGCTACAATATTGATGATAGAAGTATTAGTGCTGCTAGGCAAATAGTGTCTACGAGTGATAGGTTGGAGTTTATCCACGAGATTTCCTGTATTAGTGATGAGATTACCAGACAGGTGGAAATTATACGTGATTACAACAGATCATGGACTGGAAGGGTCTTTGTTAATGTTAGGCTAAGTAGTGAAAAATCCATAAAAAATATTTATGATAATCATGATATAGATGTCATTGAAGTAAATTGTCATTGCAGACAGATACCAATGTTAAATGCAGGTTGTGGTGAAAGATTATTGCATGATACTGACAAACTCAGCAGAATTATTGAGGCTATAACCAAGCATATGGATTGTGAAATTAGTGTGAAAATCCGTAGCAATGTACAAGGAACAAACACCATAGACCTGATAAAAAAACTCGAAAACCATGACATAACATACATCCACGTAGATGCAACAAAACCCCGTGTAGCACAGGCAGACTATGAAATGATAAAAAAAATAAGACAACACACCACACACCACATAATAGGAAACAACAACATCAAAACAAGAAAAGACTACGAAAAAATGATAAAATACGGGGCAAATAGTGTATCCATAGCCAGAGAAACTCTTAATGGTAATGTAGACAAAATATTCATTTAAATAGTAAAAACAAGCCATGTTGAACTTTAATATCTTGAAATAATAGATAACTCCCTGAATTATACATATCCTAATTTTAAGAACAGTAAACACCCACAAACTCCACCACAATGAAAAATAACAAGATTCCAGAAACACTATGAGGATTTGATGAAAAATTTAGATAAAATTAATCACAATGGCAACACCACCAGTACACGGTGTTTATATGGAAATTAATGTTGTTTAAATTGATTATAGTAAAAATATTTACTTATAGACGTTTATCCGATTCCCAACGTATCGTATAATCACATGATATGTCACACACCCTCCATCCTATAAAAAAATCGGTAATGTTAATCAACTAAAAACGTAAAAGAATGATAATAACAATTATTAATATAGATAAACATACACTGTATTATTATAAAAGTTCAAAAAGAAAAGACACAAGTAACATATTAAACTAGAATACAAGTTAGAACACAAAGTAGGAGGAGTGTATATGGGATGGGATGATGCACCTGCACATGTATGTAGAGGGGGAGATGCACGTGGATTAGCATTCTGCTGTCCACCAGTAAAACCTTGCCCAGTACATTTAAAATTGCAGGAAATAGGTTTGAATCCACAAGAGTTCGTGAACATTAAAGAAGAATTTGGCAAAAAAACTAAGCTAGGTGCTGGTGCAAGTACTTGTTTTGGATCATTGGTATGGTGTTGTAAGGCATCCAAGCCATGTCCACTAAGAGATATGGAATTACAGGCAAACGGTATCAGCCATGACGAGTACATGACACTCAAAAAACAATTATCAGAGGAAATACTTAAACATTCCAACGTTAATACAGTAAATTATAGTGATGAAGACATCCAAAGTTTAGCCGACACATTTGAAATCAGCTTTGATGAAGCAAAAAACGCTCTGGATGAATCAGGAAATGACCTGAAAGTCGCTATAAAGAATTTGAGAATGAAAAGTTTATAAATTAATATAAACTCCAACGACACTTTTTTTAAAAACATAACACTATTATACAGAAGGATTCATAATGGGATTAACTTCACTATTTCTAGAGATGGAAAACAAGAACGTCTTAATAGTAGGTACAGGTTCAGTAGGAATAAGAAGAAGTAAGCGTTTTCTGGAAGCCAATGCTAACGTGGACATAGTTACAAAAGAAATTGATGAGGAAGTTAAAGATGAACTAATAGAAATGGGAGCAACATTCCATCAAAATGACAAACTAGACGAACTAATAAGTAATTGTGACCTAGTAGTTGTAGCTACCAATGATTTAGAACTAAATAGAGAAATATCACTTAAAGCAAAGGATAAGCTAGTAAACTGTGCCAGTGATATTAGCCTAAGTAATGTGATAGTACCATCCACATTCAAAATAGGCTCAGTTACTGTATCACTATACACAGATTCAAAAAGTCCACTAATGGCTAAAGAGCTTAGAAAAAAAATACAGAAAAACATTAGTGAAATGGACATCCTTAAAATCGAATTACAAGAACATATAAGAACACTTCTTAAAGAACATTTGGACGACCAAGCAGAACGCAAAAACCAGATGGTCATATTAAATAACGATGAAACAGTCAACGAATTGTTAGAAAAAAGAAAAATAGAAGACGCAAAAAAATATGTTGAAAACTATATTTTAGACTTGAAAGATAAATTAAAGAATTAAAAAACATCATTTGAGGTTTGTTAATGTTATTGAATATACGTATAGATTATAAAATAGCTGATATCCAGACAATGGAGGATTCATACACTAAACTAGATGAATTAAATGAAAAAATCCATGAAAAGAACAGCATACTAGAGGAAGTTACCCTGAAAACGTGTAACCGATATGAAATATATTTAATAGTAGATGAAGACTTAGAAATACCGACATCATCATTCATAATAGAGAAGGATGACAATGCTATAAACCATCTGTTACGACTGTCATCAGGACTAGAATCAATGATAATGGGAGAAGACCAAATACTCGGTCAGATAAAGAATGCTAGAAAAAAGGCAATCAAAGAAGAAACTATAGGTCCGAAACTAGAGAAAATATTTACAAAAGCCATCCACGTCGGTCAATCCATAAGAAAACATACACACATAAATGAAGGTGGAGTATCAGTAGGTAGTGGAGCAGTAGAACTGATAGAAGAAAAATACGGCTCACTTGAAGGAAAAAATGTTTTAATTATTGGAGCAGGAGAAATGGGTACAGTCGTATCCAAGGCCTTGCTGGATAAAGGCACAAATGCAATAGTAGTTGCAAACAGGACATTTAACAAAGCACAAGAACTAGCAAGAGAACTTAAGGGTGTAGCCATAAAATTCAAGCAATTGAATGAAACATTCTCCAAGACAAACATAGTGATAAGTGCTACAGGTGCACCACACACACTAATAAACAAGGAAAGATTAATTCCCCTAGAAACAGAACACCTAGAAAACATGATCATGTTAGACTTAGCAAATCCACGTGACATTGACCCAGACGTGCGAGAATTAAACGTTAAACTCTACAACTTAGACGACTTAAGATACATAACAGATAAAAACAAGGAATTAAGAGAAAAAGAAGCCCTGAAAGCAGAAAAAATTATTGAAGAAGAAACTCAGCTACTTAAAAACGCCATAAAACAGATGGAAATATCACCAATACTATCCACAATGAACATCGAAGCAGAAAAAATAAGAAAACAAGAAGTAGAAAAAACGTTGCACATGCTAAACTTGGATAAACAAGAAGAAAAGATAATAAATCAGCTGACACACAGCATAGTGGATAAAATGTTGTATAAAACCATAAAAAACCTCAAAAAAGCTGTGGAAAATGATGACACGCCGACAATAAATACTGCAAAAAAGATTCTGATTGAATATGAAGAAGACACTAACTAATTTAACCTCCCCCAAAATATTTCCCACCACTCATTCTTGAATGTCATACTAAAAAATATTAATATAATCATAATCACATAAATAATAATTATAACAGTATAGAGGCGTATGGATTATGTATAATAAAATATTGCTACCCACAGATGGTTCAAAAAATTCTGAAAGAGCCATAAAACATGCGATAACAATTGCCAAACACGAAGAATCAGAAATAATAGTGTTGAATGTTGTTGATAGTGTATACCTCACAGGATTACCAGAAGAAGAACTTATCACGAAATCAGAAATCATATTACAGGAAGAAAGTAGGAAAGTACTTGAAAACGTTGAAAATATCATAAAAAACTCTGAAGAAATAGAAGACGCTGAAAACATTACAATCACACCAAAAACAGTGGAAGGAAACGCAGCAGACATCATTCTAAAAGTTTCTGAAGAAGAAGACGTGGATTTAGTGATCATTGCAAGTAGTGGAAAGCACATGCTCGACAGATTCCTACTAGGTAGTGTAACAGAAAAAACTGTCAGACACACAAAAGTACCGATAATGGTCATACCAAACCAAAATTAGAAATACACCACCCCACCATAACACCCACCCACCCCATTCTATAAACCCATTGCACACTTATTTTATTCAGATATTGAACAACACAACCATGTTATTTCCCAATTTAAGATTCCATATAGGTCAACACCAATTTTCATGAAGCATACTGGTAGTTTAGAAAAATCAAAAACAACAAAACTTCCTAAAAAAGAGACTTGGCATAAAATATTTTTAGATAACGTGCAACAATTACGTTCGGATATTTTTTATAGAGATTGTCTTATGACTATGTTCATAATTATCAAACATGAGTTGATATTATGCTTAATACATAATATAAAAATACATACAATTCACATAGTAAAATAATGTGTCACACACCCTCATAACTCAACATAAGCATTGACTGATTCGACATGCTTTTTTAACAGCCACATTTGCTGGTAAACCTGAACAGCCCAGTATACATCTTGATAAGTAATAAACACAAATGTTAACAACCAAACACTTAAAATAAAAAAATATCAGAACACATACTAAGTTTTACAAAAAGGGGAAAATACTGGATTTATGCCAACCCTCAAAAATAATAAAAATGACTTACAGATATAATAACTAGAGAATGCAATAATGGAAAAGTCATTAAAATAACCATATTATAATATTTAAAACAAACTTACTCTTGGAGGAGACATACTTTGGCTTATGAAGGTTACATAAAAGATTTTCTTGAATTATCAGGCATTAACGTAGGTGACAGGATTAAAATCACCAAGCCGAACATAACACATAGTGGTATGTTACTAGAAAAACCTGATTATTCAAATGAAAATACAATAATAATCAAATTAGATAGTGGATACAATATAGGTGTTGACATAGAAAATGCGGAAATAGAATTACTAAGTAAGGGCAAAAAGCCTAATATTGAATTAGACCCAGTAGACAACGAATACTATGAAAGCAAAGATAACCTGTCGATAATATCTACTGGTGGTACAGTTGCTAGTGTAATTGACTATAAAACAGGTGCAGTACATCCGGCATTTACGGCAGACGACCTGATACGTGCAACACCAGAACTAGTTGACTA
>MUZZ01000152.1:675-13883 GCA_003266075.1 Methanosphaera sp. rholeuAM74 | reverse complement strand
ATAATAGCACATGGAACTGACACCATGCATTATACTGCCTCAGCACTGAGTTTCATGCTCAACACGCCAGTACCAGTAGTTCTAACAGGTGCACAGCGTAGTTCCGACAGGCCATCATCTGATGCATTTACAAACCTCATGGCATCAGTAAATGCTGCCAAATCAGACATTGCAGAAGTAACAATATGTATGCATGCAAGTGAAGACGACCCAACATGTCATTTACACCGTGGAACACGTTCACGTAAAATGCATACTACAAGAAGAGACACATTTACAAGCATAAACCTAAATCCACTAGCAACAATTACTGGAGATAAGGTTACTATCATAGATGAAGACGTCAAATACACCAAACGTGGTGAATCAGAATTAAACATCAACACCAACCTAGCAGACAATGTTGCATTAGTTAAAATGTATCCTGGAATGAATCCGGAGATAATAGACTACTACATCGATAAAAACTATGATGGAATAGTGATAGAAGGTACAGGATTAGGTCATTGCTGTGATGAAGTAATAACCAGCATAGGTAGGGCAACCTCAGAGAACATACCAGTAGTTATGACATCACAATGTATCTTCGGTAGCACCAATATGAACGTGTATAGTACTGGACGTAGACTACTGCATGAAAATGTTATAGCCGTCAAAGACATGACCTGTGAAACGGCATACACCAAGCTACTATGGGCTGCTGGTCAAAGTGATGACACAGAAGAAATACGTAGAATAATGCAGACAAACCTTAAAGGTGAAATGAATGATTGTATCTCACAGAGATACTTTATCAAAGATTAATGGGAGCATGTGTTATGTCTGAAGATAAATTTAATTACGAAGAATTAGGATTAATGATGGGTCTTGAAATACATCAACAGCTAGACAGCAAAACAAAACTATTCTGTAGATGTCCCAACCATTTAACGGATAAAAAGCCAGAAGGAAGACTTTACCGTAGACTAAGACCTACACAAAGTGAACTCGGAGAGATAGATAGAGCAGCATATGAGGAATCACAGAGAAACCTACAATTCATATATGAAACATATGACCATCATACGTGCCTAGTGGAAGCAGATGAAGAACCTCCAGCCCCGCTTAACCAAGAAGCCGTGGACATTTCAATCATACTAGCATCATTAATGAACATGAAAGTAGTGGACGAATTCCATACAATGAGAAAACAGGTGATTGATGGAAGTAACACTAGTGGTTTCCAGCGAACAGGAATACTCGCAACAGATGGATATGTTGAAACAGAATATGGTAATGTGACCATAGAAACACTTGGTTTGGAAGAAGATGCGGCCAGACGTATCGGTCAAGAGGATGGTAAAATCATATTCCGATTAGACCGTCTTGGAATACCATTAGCAGAGATTACGACATCCCCAGATATGCACCACCCATTACAGGTTAGAGCTGTAGCATACCAGCTAGGACAAATCCTACGAAGTACAAGGGTTAAACGTGGTTTGGGTACAATCAGACAAGACTTAAACATATCCATAAGGGAAGGAGCTAGGATAGAGGTTAAAGGAGTACAAGACCTGGACCTGATGCCGACAATAGTTGAAAATGAAGTGGAAAGACAATTAAATCTAATTGAAATAAGTGAAGAACTTAAAAACAGAAATGCATCTGTTGAAGATGAAATACATGATGTTACACCATTACTAGCCAATACCGAGTCAAAGGTCGTTAAAAAGATACTCATAGAAGAAGACAGTAAAGTACTTGCAATAAGACTAAAACACTTTGCTGGATTAATTGGTAAGGAAGTTCAGCCAGGTAAACGTTTAGGAACAGAATTTTCTGAACATGGAAAGAAGATGGGAGTAAACGGGTTATTCCACACAGACGAACTACCAGCATATGGGGTAACACAAGAGGAAGTTGACACTATAAAACAACACCTCGACTCAGAGGATGACGATGCATTCATACTTGTAGCAGGTGCTAAAAACAAGGCAGAAAACGCTCTGAAAGAGGTGATAAAACGTGCCAAACAATCCCTAGAGGGAGTACCGGAAGAAACACGTAAAGCTATGGATAATGGTAACACCGAATACCTAAGGCCACTACCAACAGCCAGTAGGATGTACGTGGAAACAGATATCCCAACAGAGATTATAGACCCAGAACGGGTAGCACGGATAGCTTCAAACCTGCCAGAACTACCAAATGTCAAACAGGAACGTATACAGAAAGAGTACAGTTTAAGTGAAGACTTGGCAAAACAACTAGTACAGCGAAATAAGGCAGACCTATTCGAAGAAATCAAAAAAGAACTACCGAACATGGACTCAGTTAAAATCGCATCAGACATAGTATACACGATAAAAGACCTGAAACGTGATGGTAAAGACGTCACAAAACTGGACAAAGACGTACTTGTAGAGATATTCAAACTAGTGGATGATGATGTCATAGCCGCTGCTGAAACGGAAGTAGTCATTAAAGATGCGTGTGATGGAATTAAGGCAAGTGAATCCGTTAAAAGGAATAACTTGGAAAAATTATCAGATGAAGCTATAGAAGCTGGAATAAAAGAGATAATTGATGAAAACATCGATATGATAAAAGAACGTAAAATGGGTGCAATGGGTCCATTAATGGGTAAGGCAATGGCTAAATTCAAGGGAAAAGCAGATGGTAAAACCGTAAGTAGCATCATAAAAAAAGAAATATCCAAGCAAATATAATGAGGATACCACCCAAACTTAACCCCCAAACACCCCTATAAAGCATTTAAAAAAAGTACTTTTAATATTAACTACAAAAAATTATAAAGATATTATGATAATAATTTAGAGGATGAGAACAATGTATGATGTCATAATTATAGGATCAGGACCAGGAGGTCTTACGGCAGGATTATATGCCGGACGTGCAGGACTGAAAACTGTGATACTGGATAAAAAAGTTTGTGGAGGAACTGTGAACACATCCCCATTAATTGAAAACTATCCCGGTATCGACAACATCACAGGAATGGAACTAACAAAAAACATGGCATTACAAACAAAGAAGTACGCAGAGATACTTGAATACACTAAGGTAAAGAAAATAACAGGAAACGTGAACAACTTCAAAATAGAATGTGACAACGAAGTTTATGAAAGTAAGTACGTTGTAATAGCAACAGGAACAACCGAGAAAACATTAGACGCTGAAGGAATAGAAGAATTTAGTGGAAAAGGTGTATCATACTGTGCAGTATGTGACGGTAACTTCTTTACAGGTCAGGATGTGGTAGTAGTTGGTGGAGGAAATAGTGCTGCAGTAGAAGCGTTGTACCTAAACAGGATAGGAGTAAACTGTAGCATGATACATAGAAGAGACAAACTACGCTGTGATGCAAAACTACAAGAAGATCTAAAGAAGAATAATGTGAACATTTACTGGAACAGTCAAGTCAAAAGAGTAAATGGAACCGATAGAGTGGAAAGTGTCACGATAACAGATGATAATGAGGAAGAAAAAACAATAGACGTGTCAGGAATATTCATTGCCATAGGAACAGAACCTAATAACAAAGTAGCAATAGAAAGCGACATTAAATGTGATGCTGCGGGATACATAGAAGTAGATGAAAATATGCAGACACAGACAGAAGGAATATATGCTGTCGGAGATGTTACTGGTGGAGTAAAACAAATTATAGTAGCATCAGGCCAAGCAGCAATAGCCATAACAGACATACAACATAAACTAATGTGAACGTGGAATCTGATATGACTTTGACACCAGAACTATTTGAAGAAATAAGAAATGACTTGGAAAACGATTTTCCTAAAATTGAAAGCATAACCCAAGAAGATGGTAAGATTATCATAAATGCAGATAATGATACAATATGGGAGTTGTTTGAAACATTATACCATGGTGTGGAAAACATTGAATTGAATGCTGGAGAGAATGAGGAAGCGTTTTTGACTATAACAGTATAGGAGGTATAACATAAATGCAAAATCGAGTCGAAAATCCATATACAAACCAGCAGTTACGACATGAAATAAACAATGAAAAAAAAGAAGCAAAAATTATAGTGTTACAACCCATAGGATATCCATTAGAGAGTAGTTTTATAGAAACACCGGAAATTGAGGTAAAAAACAATGAGTTATTCGATATCTACGCTAAAGAACAGTGGATTAACTACAAGTTACATAAAGACCAATACCTCTTTGATCAAAAGCTGATGCCTGATTTCGCATTTCAAGTAATAGATGTTAGACCCAATAACTCTTATGTAACCAATAATACATCATTTCTAATGATACCCTCACAAAAAGAGGATACGTCGATAGCTGTTAATACAGAGTACACGTTTGATGATGTGATTGGACAAGAAAAAGCGAAAAATAAGACACAAATTATAAGAAAATATCTCGAAAATCCCGGTCAATTCAAGGACTGGGCTCCAAAAAACATATTATTCTATGGAATGCCGGGTACTGGTAAAACCATGTTGGCACAGGCTCTTGCAAATGAACTTAATATTCCTATAAAAATGATTAAATCTACTACGTTGATAGGGGATTATGTTGGAGATGGTGCAAAACAAATACATAAGTTATACGAGAAAACACGGAAAAAAAGACCGGCAGTAATATTTATTGATGAGATTGATGCTATTGCATTGGAAAGAAAGTACCAATCATTAAGGGGAGATGTTATAGAAATAGTTAACGCTTTACTTACCGAGATGGATGGTATAGAAAACAATGAAGGAATAATCACAATATGTGCCACAAACAATCCGTCATTACTAGATTATGCTATTAGAAGCCGTTTTGAAGAGGAAATTGAATTTGAATTGCCTGATGAAGATGCAAGACGTGAAATTATTGAGAAAAATGTGTTGACTCTTCCAATTAAATGTGACTTTGATGTCGAAGATCTTGTTAAAAAAACTAATAACCTGTCTGGTAGAGATATTAAAGAAAAAATACTTAAAACAGCGCTTCATAAAGCAATTTCTGAATCTGATGATGAAATAACTTCTAAACACATTGAATATGCCCTTAAAGAAACTAAGAAGCATACGTTGAAACAGGACACGATGTTTGTTTGATATTTTTTTTTTGAACGTGTGAGTAATAAGTTATAAGTATTACGTAGTGAGTAATAAGTAAAAACTATTTATTAATTAGTAAGAGGTAGTGAGTAATAAGTAATGATTAATTATTATGAAGTACGAAGTAGGAGGTGTGTTTTAAAATAGTGAATACTGGAATCATCATAGATGAAACTAAGTCCAACATCAATTTGAAACAAGCCCATGATACTTAGTCAACCTAAAATGATACTAATAAGTAATAAGTAAATAGTTATAACTAAAAAGTAATAACATATAAATAATAAGTAAGATGTGATAAGTAAATAGTATGATTTGAATACAACAACCATAGCAGTCAGTCATAATTGAAACAACTGTTAATAACTCCCACTATTTCTTTGTAGCCATAGATATGAATATGGATAAATAATTATAACTTAAAAGTAAATACTTTTAAGTAAGTAGTGAAAACTTAAAAGTAATAAGTAATAAGTGATTAATAGATAGTAATTAGTTAGAAGTAATAAGTAATTAGAAAATAATAATCAACACATATAAATAATATAAAAAACAAGATATAATATAAGGTACGGAAACCTATTTCCTATACATGTGAAATATATTACCATACTTTAACAAAATCAAAAAAAAATACACATTGGAGAAACAAAAATATGTCATACGTAGACGAAGTAATTGATAAAATCACAAAAGAAAATCCAGGTGAAGACGAATTTCACCAAACCCTAAACGAAGTATACAAATCAATAGAAGTAGTAGTAGATGCAAATGAAGAACAATACAGAAAAGATGCACTTCTAGAAAGATTAGCAAACCCTGAAAGACAAATAAAATTCAGAGTTCCATGGGTAGANNGACCCTAAAGGAAAATCCGACCGTGAAGTAATGGCATTCTGTCAAAGTTTCATGAACGAACTATACAGACACATCGGACAAGACCAAGATGTACCTGCCGGAGATATAGGAGTAGGTGGCCGTGAAATAGGATACCTATACGGACAATACAAAAGACTAACCAAACAATACGAAGGAGTACTAACAGGTAAAGGATTAACATTCGGAGGATCCCTTGCAAGAACAGAAGCAACAGGATACGGATTACTATACTTTGCAAGAGAAGTACTAAAAGCAAACAACGAAACATTAGAAGGTAAAACCGTAACAGTATCAGGTTCAGGAAACGTAGCAACATACGCAATCGAAAAAGCACAACAATTAGGTGCAAACGTTGTAACAGCATCAGACTCAACTGGATGGGTATACGACCCTGAAGGAATAGATGTAGCACTACTCAAAGACATCAAAGAAGTAAGAAGATTAAGAATGAGTGACTACGCAGCAGAAAGACCATCAGCAGAATACCACGAAGGTAAAGGAGTATGGACAATTGAAGCAGACGTAGCTCTACCATGTGCAACACAAAACGAAGTAGACATCGATGATGCCAAAAACATAGTAAGCAACAACTACCTTGCATTAGTTGAAGGAGCAAACATGCCTACAACACTCGATGCTACAAAATACCTACAAGACAATGGAATACTCTTCGGTCCAGCAAAAGCTGCAAACGCTGGTGGAGTAGCAGTATCAGCACTTGAAATGAGTCAAAACTCAGAAAGATTATCCTGGACATTTGAAGAAGTAGACAACAAACTAGAAAACATCATGAAAAACATCTTCAAACAAATCGAAGACAGTTGTAACAAATACGAACAAGGAAACGACTATGTTGCAGGTGCTAACATAGCAGGATTCGAAAAAGTTGCAGAAGCTATGCAAGCTCAAGGAATCGTATAGATTCACTTCAACTTTTTATATTTTTTTTTAACCCCCCACATACTACGTAAAACTAATTTTAACGATAAAATTAAACCTTGATAAGATTAACTGAAGTTAAATCCATATATACATCAATAAACTAAGAAACAAGCTCTTTAAAATCATAAAAACATCTATTGAAAAATTAATACAAACAATAGCATGGAAAAAACAATAAGAATTAAAACCAATAAAGTTTAAAAGTAATACTATATAATATTAAGGTTTCGATTACTATGAGTAAAAAAGGTTCAATTGAAGAAAGAGATCTAGTTAAAAAGTTTTGGGATGCAGGTTTTGCAGCTATGCGTGCTCCTGCCAGNNGCTAAATTCATTCGTAAACCATGGCGCTTCATAAGAATAAATGACCTATACGTCACCCGTAGCAACAATTATAGGGTTAACATAGATTTAGCTTACAGAAAAGGATTAGAATTTAGTGAAATAATTGGAAAAGATATACAGAAGAAACTTATCGAATAATTACAATACCTTATTTAGTATGTTGAAAAAATTTTATATACCTCCTGAGTTGACCCATACAATTCATGATTTATTGAAAAAAAAGATTCGATAAAAGATTTAGAAATAAAAACAAGAACAATTGATGGAAATAACTCCTATCCCAGCATAAATAGGTGGATTAGGAGTGATACATCACAGATGCATATTTCACATGATAAAATGGGATTGACTATGGGTTATGTTTAATTAATTGAAGGAAAAATAGACTTTTCACTGACACCCTTAATGCTGTTTTTTGAGACTTGATTTTTCAGGATTTTAATTTCGCAGATGTTAAACATCAAACTATTTTTATAAACTAATTTTCTATAATTAAAAAATGAATTTTTTTAGGAATATAATTTGAGTGTTGGCATAAATTACTTTTCCCAATTTTTGAGTATTACTTTTTTTGATTTTCATTTGAAATAAATCTATTCCTACCCTAATTTTCAAGTATATTCTTATTTTATAAGTATCATTAAATATAAACTAATAATTAAGCGTGAAGTCCAAAGTTTATAGTCGTAATCTGTTTTATCACATGAGGTTATTAAGAATAATATCATGAACATATCTTTCCAATAAAACTGCATAAACTATGAAAAAGAGAGTAATGTTAATAGGGTGTTGAAAATCCTCAACAGTAATGTGTTGAGGTAAGGTTTTCTAGTATTTTACTATGCTTCCAGATGCGTCTCTTCTGTATTTTCCAAATTCAGATAGTTGTTTTAGTTGTTCTTTGTCGAATACTGGTCCTTCAACGCATACCCTGTATCCTGCATCGTCCATACAGCATTGTCCACATATTCCTATTCCGCATTTCATGTATCTGTCTAATGCTAGTTGGCAGTCTGTGTTGTATTTGATGCTTAGTTCATATAGTTTGTAGGACATGATTTCTGGTCCACATCCGACTATTATGTCATAGTGGGATGTTTTAAGTAGTTGTTCTGTTAGTTGGGTGCTGAATCCCTTGAATCCTTTGGTTCCATCATCAGTGCATTCATGAACCTTTATGTTGGAGTTTCTGAATCTTTCGACGAACACTAGTTCTTCTTCGGTACTTGCTGCAGATATTAGTTCTACGTTGTCATAGAATGAGGTTAGTGGTGCTAGTGAGGCTATTCCTGATCCCCCACCTATTGCGAGTATCTTTTCATATTTTTTTAGGTTGTATCCATGTCCATATGGACCACGTATTCCCAGTTTATCTCCTACATCCACGTTATCATATAAGTTGTTTGTGAATGGACCGGCTTTTCTTACTGTTATTCCCATTAGGTTGTTTTGTTTATCTATTACTGATATTGTCATTGGTTTTTCGTTGTTGAAGTCCCATACCATTACGAATTGTCCTGGGTGTATGTCTTCGGTTATTTTATATGGGAATATGAATGTTTTTACTGTTGGTGTTTCTATTATTGTTTCTTTTATTGTGACGACTTCTGGTACTTCGTCATCATATACGTTGTTTATCATTTTTTGTTACACCACTTTACTGTTCATGTGCTAATCCTATTATTTCTTCAAGGTTTTTATAGGAGTTTTCTTCCATAAATTTGGTTAAGTCATCTGTTATTGTTTTGAATATTTCTGGTCCTGTGTACATTATTGATGTTCCAACTTGCAGTATGCTTGCCCCTGCATATAGGAATTCTAATGCATCTTTGTAGTCTTTTATGCCACCGACGCCGAATATTGGTATGTCTACTGTTTGATATGTTTTGTAGACACATTTTAGTGCTATTGGTTTTATCATTGGTCCGGATATTCCTCCGAAGATGTTGTTGAGTATTGGTTTTGCTGTTTTGTAGTCTATTCTCAGTCCTGGACCGACACTGTTTATCAGTGTTAATGCGTCTGCGTTTGCTTCTTGGGCTGCCATGGCTATTGTTGTTATGTCTGTTACGTTGGGTGTTAGTTTAACTATTATGGGCACGTCTTTTATCGTGTCTTTTACTGCACTTACTATGTTATATGTGGTTTCTGGGTTTTCACCTATGTTTGATCCGTATCCACATTTTGCGTGTGGACATGATACGTTTAGCTCAAATGCGTCGACGTAGTCCTTTGTTTGGAGTGCTACTTGGGAGAATACTTCTTCACTGTCTCCATATATTGATGCTATCACTGGTGTTTTACTTCTTATTTCGTTTAATTGTTTGAGTTCTTCTTTTTTTGCCTCTACTCCGGGACTTGCTAATCCTACCGAGTTTATTACTCCGCCTTCTATCTTAATGATTGTTGGATTGTCGTAGCCATCGTTTGATTCTATGCTGAATGACTTTGTGACTATTCCCCCTGCACCTGCGTCTGAAACCATCTTCATGGAGCTTGCTGTTGTTCCAAGTATTCCTGCCGCCAAAAATAGGGGGTTTGAGAGATTCATACCCAGTATATTTGTTTTTAACATTGAATGTTTACCACCTAGTTGTTTAAAAAAATTCTTTATATTATTTTTATATGTTTTAACTAATTAAAGAGTTTCGGTTGTCCAAGTTAGTCAAAAGTATTAATTCTATGGGATATTATGAGTATTTATAATCTTTGAAGGGATTATATGGTGTTATCTTGGATAAACCACACTTTATTAAAAATGAAAAAATGAAGAAAGTTTATTAATATTTTCAATCAAAGATTATAATATATTACTATAATTTTATGGTAATAGAAAAATTTAAAATTAATGCTAATTAGCATAGAAATTAATCAGACTGATAATTATGAATCAAAAAAGTAAAATAATGATTTTTACTATGGTTCTATCAATACTCCTTGTAGGAGTAGGTGCAATTTCTGCAGCAGATGCAGATGCAAGTAGTTCAAACAATATAGTTACTTCAACAGATAGTGCACAATCTGATGTAACTACAAGTTCTATAGTAAAAACCAACGATATACAAACAGCAAAAGCTGTTGAAACAACAAATGACAAAGTTTCATTTGAAGTAAACGGAGAAACATTGAAAGAAGGAGATAATGTTGTAACTGCCACCGTAAACGATGATAATACACAGTACTCTGATGACATAGTTGCAACAATATCCAAAGACAAAAATTTACCTGTAAAGACTGCAAACACAACAACTAAACCAAAAGCAACAGTAAATGTTATTACAACAGGAGTTATTGCTAAAGGTGGAGATACACTTTCACTTAACGTTGTAGTTTCAGATGAGAACAATACCATGATAAATGGTGGAACATTAATCTTTAAATTAAACGGAGAAACTATTAAGGTAAACGGCACAAACTTAGTTGCTAAAGTCGTTAAAGGTATAGGTAGTGTAGACTACAAATTACCTGATGGTATTAGTGCTAAAAACATTACTTTAACTGCTGTCTACTCAAGCGGTTCCTTCAACAGATCTGAAGGTAACGGAACTATAATGGTCGAAAGAACTAACGTTCACATAGATGCTCCGATTATAAAGACTAACAGTAGTAAAACAGTTATCAACGCATCAATTCTTGATACTAATAACAACTTCGTTATAGGTAAAAACCAAGTAGCTGTTAAAGTAAACGGTAGAACTGTTGTTAAAAGTGCAACCGTTGATAGTGGTAAAATAGCTATCGAAATTGACACATCATTTGCTGATGGTGTATACGACATACAACTCGTTACTGGTCTTAACAACCGTTACAACTCCGTTAGAATGAATACAGTTCTTGTTAAAGGATAGATTATTTTTTGTATAATCACATCCACATTTCTTTTTTTTTGACAAATTTAATTAATCTTAAACTCTATACATCATAGTATGAAAGCTACTATTATAACTACAAGTTTTGGATTTATAGCTTTGGATGAGGATAATAACATAATCACCCATTCATTATTTGAGGATATTTACCAATCCTTGAAGGATTTTTCAGATAACGTTCTAGATGATAAACTGGATAATCTAGTCCGAAGTCTTGCTAATGAGTATGACTGTGTGACAATTGAAGGTATCGATTACTTGTCACATTATGATGATTTAGATAACGTCTGCATCGAATCTAGTACTAGTGAGGGCAAATATCTTAGAAGTAACTTTGATGAAGTAATGCGTGTGATTACTAACTATGATAGGGATGATATTACCTTAAAATTGAATCATGCATACCATGAAATTGCTTTTGACAGAATTCGGGATTCTGTTAAAACTGATGATGTCATGATTGTTGAGACTATAAATTCATTGGAAGAAATTGAGGAAAGTACTGGTAAATTCATTGAACGGCTGAGGGAGTGGTGTACTTCATATGTTCCAGAACTGGACAAGCTGAGCAATCATGAACTCTATGCTAGAATCATTAGGGATGAGACGTCTCGTGATAATATTAAGAACTCAACATTACTTGAGGCTACTGGTATAGAACTTTCAGACAGTTATGATGTTTACATGAGTGATGAAGACTTAGTTATTATTAAAAAATTCGCTGATGACTTGTGCAATCTCTATGACACTAGGGCTATGTTGGAAGAGTTTATTCAGGAAAAAGTTAGAAATGTTGCTCCTAATCTCCATGATGTTGCTGGAGCAAATCTTGCTGCCAAGCTTATTGCACATATCCATGGATTAGAGAACTTGGCTAAGCTACCATCCAGTACTGTTCAGATACTTGGGGCTGAGAAAGCTACGTTCAGGCATTTGAAGACTGGTGAAAGACCACCTAAGCATGGCCTGATTTTCCAGCACCCACTTATTCGTGGCTCTAATTGGTGGGTTAGGGGAAAGATTTCACGTGCTGTTGCAAATAAAATCAGTATTGCAACTAGAATGGATGCCTTTGGTCATCAATATGATGAGTCGCTTAGAAAGGATTTGGAAAGTAGTGTTGAAAAGATTAAGAAAGACCATCCTTTTGTTGAAAGAAGACGTAATAAAAAGAAGTCTGATGATAAACGGAAAAATAAGAAGGATAGGAAAGATAAGCGTAGGAAATCTAAGCGTAATAAGATGAAGTTACGTAAGGGTGACTACAGTTATTAGGGAGGTTTGAGTTATGCTAGTAAATGGGATTGGAGAAAACGTTTATCAGGTGGATAATCAAGTTGCTACTGTTAATTTAACTCCGGGTATTCAGGTTTATCAGGAGAAGTTGCTTGAATTTGAGGACAAAGAGCTTCGTTTGTGGAATCCCAGACGTTCCAAGTTAGCTGCAGCCATAATTAATGGTCTTAGCATTTTTCCTTTTGAACGGGATTCTGTTGTTTTGTATCTTGGTGCTTCTGCTGGTACTACTTGCTCTCATATATCGGATATTTGTTGTGACGGTAGGATTTATTCTGTTGAGTTTTCTGCTACCATGATGAGAGAATTTTTGGATGTGAGTAAGAATAGGCCTAATTTGTTACCCCTCTTGGAGGATGCTACTCGTCCTAGCAAGTATCATCATTTGGTGGAGAGTGTTGATGTGATTTATAGTGATGTTGCCCAGGTTCATCAGACGGAATTGTTCATCGAAAACTTCAAGTATTTTTCTAAAGAAAACACAAAGGGCATATTAATGATTAAAGCTAGAAGCATTGATGTTACTGTGAAGCCAAGTATCATTTTCAGACAAGAAAAAAGTAAGTTAGAGCAACATGGTCTAAAAGTTTTAGAAGAAATAAGACTTGACCCATATGAGAAGGATCATATTGCATATATTTGTGAAAAAAGCTTTTAAAATAAGAGAGTGTGCAACAATTATTGGGTTAATTGAATAATTGGTCCCTTTCTCTTGATTAAGATTTTTTACTTTTTGTTCTATTTTTTAGGTTAGATCTATTATTGTTTTATCATTTTGTTGTTCTTTT
>MUZZ01000152.1:415-560 GCA_003266075.1 Methanosphaera sp. rholeuAM74 | reverse complement strand
AGTAATTCTTTGGCGTCACTTGTGTAATCTGTAAGTACTTTTCCTGTCATTTTGTTTGTTAAGCATATTTTCTTGGATGGGCATCGGCTGCATTCATTGGTGTAATATATTATTCTGTCTTTGTATTTTCCTGGATAGACTTGTT
>MUZZ01000152.1:0-191 GCA_003266075.1 Methanosphaera sp. rholeuAM74 | reverse complement strand
GTTTTCTTGTGTCTGTGTTATCATGGGTAGTAATTGGTTTTGGTCATTTGCGTCTTGTGTTACATCTACTGCTATTATTAGTCCGTTTTTGTTGTCTACTACGATTTGTTCGTTGTATCCTGTTTGCATTACTTGTTCTTTATTGGGACTTTTACGAGCTTCAGGATCTGTGTAATTTACAGTATTTTTAC
>MUZZ01000180.1:1552-13334 GCA_003266075.1 Methanosphaera sp. rholeuAM74 | reverse complement strand
TGGCGAGTATTAAAAAGAAAAATAAAAAAATACTACTTAAAATCAGAAGAATTTCTAGAAAATAAACTTATTGAATTATATGAAGAAACAATTGATGAAACTAATCTCATTGATACTTGGTATGAAGAATATATCCCAAAAGTTTGGTAAATTACTATAATGGAATAACTTGTGAAGTATTGTTGAATAAATGATTCTATAATACATGGGATTAATTAATAATTCATCAAATGATATAGTTGTACCCAACTACTTCCCCTTGTATCATGATTATCAAAACAAAGTTAAATTATGATACTACATTATCTAAAAGACAAAAATATCCGATATGTGACTATATTGGATGTGACATGAAACTAACGACAATAACCTAGCATATAAACGGAATTAAATAAACAATATATTAGAAGTTCAATCAATAAAGAAGTAGATATATGAGTACTATACAAAATAGGGGGTAATTTTTTTGATAATTCTGTGGTTGGGGGTGAGTAGTGGTTAAATGTAGGGGATTAACTGATTTGTTCTCCCCTACACAATACAATTAGTAATATCCAATTTCATATTATGAGGATTTACATCTTAAACTAGTAGTAAGTGTACTAGCTACTTACAATCAATGTTTCCTCGTCATATAATTTGTAAACTGAATCTGTGTAAACTGCTTTAACTGTGTAATTACCATCTTTAGCTGTTTTTGGAACGTAGTAAGTGAATGTTGCCACGCCATTTTCATCTAATTTGGCATACAACTTGCCATCAGCATTCTTAACTGTCTTACCATTGACTTTGAGTATGACTTTTCCACCACTTACTCCAGTAGCAGTGACTTTAATAGTTACATTATCACCAGGTGAGGCTTCATCGAGTTCTCCTATCTCAATTTTAGCTTCTTCTGGAACAGGTGGATTACTAACTGATAAGTCAACTTTACCACTCTTAGATGATGTTGTAACATTTGAACCTGAGTATATTGCTTCTATAGTGGAATCAGTTTTAGTCCAGCTTTCGAGGGCTGTGACATCAGTACTTGCAGTACCATTTACCACTAGGGCATATAAAATCCTTCCATCGGTATCTCTTAATGTTTTACCGTTGACTTTGAATGATACTTTTCCAGTATTGATGACTTCACCATTTACTCCTGTTACATTAGCAGTTAAAGTGACAGTTTCATTGACAACTGCCTCTAATGGTGCCATAGTAGTTACTGTGTCAATCTTAGCAACTGATATATCCGTTGTGATTTCACAGTCTGCATAGTTTTCATCATCAGATATGAATTTAACAGTCAACGTGTTATCACCTGCAATATCGGTACTGGTTGTGATGTCATATGATTCATCACCCACAACATATCGACTACTATCCAGTTCTGTTTCACCAATAAAGAGTTTAACTGTTCCCTTAGTCATTACTTCGCTAGGAACTACTTTAACACTCACAGTAAAGTCAGTATTAGCAACAGTAGTTATTGGAGTAATATCTTCTATGTATGTATCAAATACTTTGACATCTAATGTTGTCTGCGTCTGACTTGATGAGTAGACATCCTCTGCAGGAACATAGACAACATCTAATGCGTAGTTTCCTACTTTATCACCATGAATTGTGACAGTAAATCCTTCATTATCACTGACACAAGCAGTTGATAGCTCGGTCTCATTTCCTGACTTGTATACTTTAACACTGCCAGTAGTGAGGATATTACCATCCATGTCACGTACGACTACTAAAACCTGCACATTACTTGTAACTACCACACTAAGTGGACTTAGTTCGTCTATACTCGTGGTCATTGGGTTTACTGTTAAGTTGAACGTCGTTGTAGCATTAGCATAAACACCACTAGCATCACTAAAGCTGACACTAGCAACATTATCTCCTAACTTGTCGGTATTAATTGTGACAGTAAAACCATCATCACTACTTTCTATTGATTCTACGATATTTACATCATCGATTGTTATATTCACATCACCATCAGTGACCACGTCACCATTATCATCTTTTACAACTACTAGAACTGTGCCATCATGGTTAAGTGTGACTGTTTGATTAGCAATATCATCAATACTAGTAACTATTGGGTTTATTGTTATGTTAAATTCTGTATTTGAATTATCATACATAGCTACTTCATCATCAGCAACATAGTTTACTTTAGCTACATATTCTCCAATTGCAGAACATTCTATTGTTACAATAAATCCATCATCAGTAGGTTCAACGTTTTGTGATATTACTTCATCACCAATTACTATTAATACATTACCACTAGTTATAATGTTATCATTAGCATCTCTTACGACGACTAGGACTGTGGTTTGGTCGTAGATTGTGACTGTTACGTTTTCGATTGTGTCAATAGTAGTTGGAATAGCACCAACACTTAAAGTTGTTGTTGTTTGGCTATCTACAAATACTCCAGTATCATCAGAGTATTTGATTGTGACTTGCTCATCACCTATGGTATCATAACGAAGTGTTACTATGAATCCATCCTCTGTTGGGTTGGACTCTGTTGGTATTAACTCGTTGCCAACGAATACTTGTACATTACCACTTGTTACTGTATCATTTTTGTTAGTGACTACTACAACAGTAATGTTAGTATCGACGGTTGCAGGAATTACTATTGAATCAATAGCGTTAATTGAAGTCTGCACTAGACCTTCACTAACTGGAACATTGTTTACCGTGTTACTTCTTGCCGTGATTACGGAGTCACCGTCAACGTATACTAATGTGTTTTCATCATCGGTGTTGATTGTTGAACCTGTGATTTCAAATTCAGTATCATTTGCGACGTATATCATGTCCCCATTTTCTGTTGCAACGTTATCAATGAATCTTGAGCCTGACACTGAAGCTTCAGCCTGACTTTCACTGAGTCCATACTGTGCAAATGTGTCTGGAGTTAAGTATACTGCTCCACCGTTTGTTGCAGTATTTTCTGTGAAGTTTGAATCTGTTATTGTTGTTTCAAATGATGCGTAGATTGCTCCACCATTTGTTGCATTGTTAGAGTCAAAACTAGATTCTGTGATAGCTACTTCATATGCTTCAAATGCAAATCCAGTATAAACTGCTCCACCATTTTCTGCTTGATTGTCTTCGAAGGCTGTTTTAGTGATGGTTATCGGATTATCAGTGAATACTGCTCCACCATTGTTTTCGGCAGTGTTTTCTGTGAATGTGTCATTTTCTAGTGTGACTGAACCGACACCACCCATTCCTGCGTGAGATGTGAAGAATGCTCCACCATCATTTGCAGAGTTTCCGTCGAATCTGGAGTTATTGAGTGTTATAATACCGTCATAGTCATATACTGCTCCACCTTCACCAAAGATACTTGTTACTTTGTTGTCTGTGAAGTTAGTGTTATTCACATATAATGTGGCTTTATTGTTATATATTGCTCCACCCATATTTTCAGCGGTATTTCCTTCAAATTTAGAATTGTTTATTGTTGTTGAACTAGTAGTCCATAATGCTCCACCATTATCACCAGCAACATTATCTGTGAAGTTTGAATTTTTAATGGTGACACTTGTACTGTTATAGATACATAATGCTCCACCATTTACATCTGCACAGTTATCAGTAAATGAAGCTTTCTGAACGTTTATTGTTGCATTGTTTGCATAGATTGCTCCACCATCACCAGTAGTACTACCAGTTTTTGCCTTGTTATTTGTGAAGTCTGCAGTAAATGGTTCTGTTGACGTTGTGGATGTCATTGTTATCTTACTGTCTAAGTTTGCAAAGATTGCTCCACCAACGCTTGCATTGTTATCCGTGAAGTTACAGGAATAACCTACTGTTAAATTGGATTTAGTATTTTTTTCTAGATATATTGCCCCACCATAGTTTGTTGCATTGTTATTTGTGAAGTTAGTTCTATATACGTTTAATGTTCCATCACTGTAGATTGCTCCACCATTAACTGATGCTGTGTTGTTTTCAAATTTAGCTGCATTGTTAACTGTTAATGTACCATGGTTTATTATAGCTGCCCCTTTTTCTGCGTTAGCATTTGCTATTGTTAAATTGTTAATTGTGAGTTTTTTTCCGTTAGCAATTGTTAAGAACTGCATTCCATCAGCGTCTATTGTTCTGCCATTACCAATGAAGGTTACTTGACAAGTGTTGTTTTCATATACTAATGCTTCGGTTTCAGTATATACTGCATCACCTGTAAAGTTCACATATACTGGATCACCACCAAACTGGTTATTAAGTACATTGGTAAGTGCTACTAACTCTGCATAATTGGATACTGATACTTCTAATTCGCCATTATATGTTGACTCCACTTCTATACCATTAATTATATCATTTTCGAGATTTGCTACACCATTACTCCATACATATGCGATAGCACGATCATTTGTATCTGAAATGTTGGAATTAGTAATTGATGCTGAAGCGTAACGAGTATATATTGTTGAACCACTTGCATCGGTTGCAGTATTATTCTCGAAGTTACAATTGTCTATTACAGTTGAACTTGATCCTCCATTCCAAGCACCACTATTAGTATCATAGATAGCAGGATAGTTGCCAGCAGTATTGTTAGTGAAGTTACTATTTGTTATGGAAGCATGCTTAAATAATCTTGAAGTGTTAGGTAAATTCCATTCTGAGTAGTATGCTCCACCATAACTGTTAGCTGTATTCTGGTCAAATGAACATTCATCAATATTTATTGTGACATTTCCTATAATTGCTACTGCTCCACCGTTTTCTGCAGAGTTTTCTGTGAAATTACAATTATTTAGATTTGTAGTAGTTCCAGTACCATTGTTTATTGTGAATACTGCTCCACCACAGTCAATTGCCGTATTCTTATCGAATACTGAATCCTCAATAGTTGAAGATATTCCTTCATCGTCTATAGCTCCACCAGAGTATGCTTCATTTTCTGTGAATGTACAATTTTCTATGACTGATTCAGGTCCACTATTATATATAGCTCCACCGTAACCATAGTTGGTTGTAGCAGAGTCCTGAGTTGTTGAAGCCGTATTTTTTTCGAACGTTGTGTTTTTAACAGATAAACTACCTGGTGTTCCTGAGTCTACTAAATCATTTACACAGATAGCTCCACCTAATGGGTTTCTATTACCAGAACCTATACCTTTTACGGAGTTTTCTTCAAATACACAATTTTCAATGATTAAATCATTGTATACTTCTATAGCTCCACCGTAGATAGCTTGGTTTCCTGTGAATGTTGAATCCGTAATCTTTTTAGTACCAAGGTTTCTTCCTTCATCATCACAGATCAGTAATGCTCCACCATGTCTTCCCTTGTTATTTGTGAAGATAGTATTGTTTATTATCATATCACTAATACTATCACAAACACGGATTGCACCACCGTCAGCACCGTTACTTGATGATGAACTATCGGTATACTGACCAATGTTTGAGTCAAAGGTAGAATTATCTATGTAAATAGCACCAGTAGTATATATTCCAGCCCCACCATCACGATTACTGTGAACACCAGCCGTTACGACGTTGTCTTTAAATGTTACATTTTTAGCATTTATTGTTCCCGTTGAGTAGATTGCTCCACCTTTTTTAGTAGCTTCATTTGCCTGTAATGTAACATTTTCTAGGTTAACCGTTCCTGTTGAGTAGATTGCTCCACCGTTGGTTGCCTTTGAATTTGTGATTGCTGAGTTTGTTAATGTTAATGTTCCACTGTTATTAATTGCTCCACCATTATCTGAACTGGTTGAGTCTATGATAATATTGTTGATGTTTACTGAGTATCCTTCTTTTATTGTTAGGAATGAATGTTGTCCTCCACCAGTTATTGTTGCTCCGTTTCCTTCAATGTTTAATGGTATTGACGCAGAAAGTGACATCCATTGAATCGTTTCATCAATAACATATTGGTTACCCTGAACTAGTGATATAGTGTATTCGTCATCGTTTGTATCCATCATGGCAGTTCTTACATGGGTTTTTAGTTCAGTATAATCGTTTGCAGTCAATGTTTGAACACCCATCTTTATTGCAGGTGTTTTATCCGTTTTTTGAATAGACTTTGCGTTATCTGTTACTTGCACGTCATTACTATAATCATTTGCCTGTGTGTCTTTTACTACACTTGTTGTGTCGTTTGTGGTTGTATCTGTTGCAGACACTACACCTACAAGAACAAATGTAAGTAATAATAGAGCAAGTATTGATAATATTTTTCTATTATTATTATTAATCATCTTATATACACTCGAGTTTTGAATGTGTTGTTTGTGTCCATTACTTTAATCTGGGTGAGTGTTATAGTGTTTTCCATATTATTAAATGAGAAAAAACGTGACGTTATAACCCAAATTTTTTTATAAACAATATTTATATATTTGGGAAGTAGATAATATATGTATCTGTTATAATTAAATGTGATTTATCCATTTGGTTTATTATTGAAATATTATCGGATTTTTAGATTAATAATGAATTGGATGTGTTTGTTTTGATTCGAAGAAGATTAAAGTATTTTTTTGTTTGAATGGTATCTAGAGGTTTATATTATAATATTACTTAACTTGATTGCGTTGCTTTGAGTATAACTTTAAATAAGTAAGATTCATACTTTAAAAAAATCGTGTATCATATTGTTTTAGTCAAGTTTTTAGCCTTGTTTTATATTATCCAAAATTATTAAAGATAGGTAGTACTAGATAGTAATAATGACTTAAGCCATGAGGGTAAGGAAAGTGACTAAGAAACAAAAGGATTATATAGCAAATTTTTCACAAAACAGGGATATCATCAGCCAGTTTATGATTAAATCTAAGCAGATTAAACGGACAAAAAATAATAAACCCTATTTAGAGTTGACTCTGCAGGACAAGACTGGACAAATCAAGGGTAGGCTCTTTGGAAATAAAGCACTTAAACAACATGACAGAATAAGAATTAACGATGTGTATAATATTGTTGGAAAGATTCAGGAGTTTCCATCCCATTCAAGCAAGTATAACATTTTGATAGATGACATTAGGACATCCAAGGTTTATGATGAGGATGATTTCATCAGACAAATCCAAAACTATGGAGAGCATGTAAGGTACTTACACAACAGCATAAAAGAAATTCAAAATATGAAATTAAGAAAGGTGTTAATAGGTATATTCACTTACAAAGACTTTGAAGACAGATTTGTCAATGCTCCGGCCGCTAAGATTCATCACCATAATTATAGGGGTGGCTTGCTAGTGCATACCAATGAGGTTGTTAAGATATGTAAGACTCTTTGTGATATCTACCCAACTCTTGACCGGGATTTGTTGATTAGTGCCGCCATACTCCACGATATTGGTAAAATTGAAACATACGATTATGATGATGGGGAAATCGAGGTGAACTCTAGGGGTGCTTTGATTGACCACATATTTATTGGTGCTAACCTCGTCCAATCTTTTATGAGAAAAGAGGGTGTTGATGAGGATACCATGATAAAATTGACTCATATAATTTTAAGTCATCATGGAGATGTTGAAAAGGGGTGGGGTTCGTCGATTAGCCCTAAAATAGCAGAGGCTGTTGCACTTCACCATGCTGATGACATGAGTGCCAAGTTAACAGATGCATTACTGTGAATGTAGTTTTTTGGGGGATATGGAATTAGAGAATTGTTACTATTCTCAGAAAATACCATGTTTAATATGATAGTATAAGCAACAAGATGAATAGAAGCTGGAATCAGCATAGAAAATAGTATAATATTATTTACATCGAAAATAAAAAATAAAGAAAATGTTATACTATTAAATAATTGATTAAAGTTAAAAAGGATTAAACAGTACATTTATTAAACAAGAATAAAAGATATAATATTATATTATCAACTTTCATAAAATTAGTGATACGAAATTAATCACGATAATTCTAATTAGTATTGACTTAATCATCAAATAATTGTATGAAACAAGGTGTAAATAATGGAAAAAATAAAGATAGCAATAGTCGGATTAGGAAACTGTGCTAGTTCATTAATTCAAGGTTTATATTATTATGAGAATAAGAACGAAGAAGACGTCGATGGATTGATGCACTGGTCAATAGGTGGATACAAGCCATCAGACATAGAAGTTGTAGCTGCAATAGATATAGATAAGAGAAAAGTAGGTGAAGATGTCAGCAAAGCAATATTTGCAAAGCCTAACTGTACAACAGTATTCTGTAAAGACATCCCCGAAATGGGTGTTAAGGTCACAATGGGAAAGGTTTTAGATGGTGTAGCCCCACACATGAGCAAGTATAAAGATGATGTAACCTTCATAATATCTGATGAAAAAGAAAAAAGCAAAGAGGAAATCGTTGAAATCCTAAAGGAAAGTGGAGCTGAGATTCTAGTAAATTATCTGCCAGTAGGCTCTGAAGATGCAGGTAGGTTCTATGCAGATTGTGCATTGGATGCGAACATTGCATTTATTAACTGTGTACCAATATTCATTGTAAGCAACCCAGAATACGAGAAGAAATTCGATGATAAGGGTTTACCTTGTGTTGGCGATGACATTAAGGCACAAATTGGTGCAACAATCACCCATAGAACATTGGCAAGCCTATTTAACGATAGGGGTGTACGCTTAGATAGGACTTACCAATTAAATACCGGAGGAAATACTGACTTCCTGAATATGTTAAATCATGACAGGCTATCCTCAAAACGCAAATCAAAAACAGAGGCAGTACAAGCTGTACTGGCACATAGGTTAGACGAGGATGATATACACATAGGTCCAAGTGATTACGTACCATTCCAGAAAGACAACAAGTTATGCTTCCTTAGGATGGAGGGCAGAACCTTTGGTGATGTGCCAATGAACATAGAACTAAGGCTTAGTGTAGAGGACAGCCCCAATAGTGCAGGATGTGTGATAGATGCCATCAGATGTTGTAAACTAGCATTACTAAGAGGTACTAGTGGTGCATTGACTTCCATTTCATCATACGTCATGAAACACCCACCAATACAGTATACTGACGATGTTGCACACGACATGGTAGAAGATTTCATAGAAGGAAAAATAGAACATTAAAATACGTTCAAAATATTATCCACACCCCTAATCCAACTCTTTTTAATATGAAAATTGTCTGATAAACTATTTCTTAATAACTTCCTTAAATTCGTTGTTAGGAATTACCCTCATTTTACAGTCATCATATGTTATATCCAATTCCTTAGCATCCATCATGTAATGTAGACATATTGCCAGAGCCGCTACCTCAGAGTGTGGCTGGTTAGTGACACTTAAATTCCAGTCAGCCTCCTCATACACCTCTGTAGGCACTCTTGAACCACCAACTATGATCAGTTTATCCCTTGAGTTATCCCTAATCCGGGGAACAACATCTTCAACGTGCTTGCCATACATCGTCAAATGAATAATCTCGAATCCATTGCGTTTGTGTTCCCTTATTACTGACATATAATTTTTACTGTACTCTACTTGGAAGTCTCCACCCCAGTTATCAACGACACTTTCTACGGATTCGATGATGTGCTTGTCACGTTCACCACTGAGTATTACCTTGTCAGCACCGAATGCCCTGCTTGTTAAACACACGTGAGTTGTTATCCTAGTATCCCTACCAAGTCTATGGTCTAACCTTAAAACCGTAATCAATAGAATTACCTCCTAAAATAATTATAATAAATTTAGTGCTACTACTATACATATCAAAGTAAATAGTCTGCCCATTTCACTGGCAGAGCCCATTATATCACCTGTTACACATCCAAAGTTCTTTTGAGCCACATATGAAATATAGAATCCGAATAGGACAGATCCAATAACCCCCACGATGGAGGCATAACCCAGGAATGGATAGCCTAGAAGCATCAAAACCAAACTATCAAATACTAAAACCCTATAATCCATTCCCTTCTTAATCTGTCTGCCAATTCCACTAGAATCGTTACTACCATACAGCATGGAAGTAATCATGGACAGCTTAGAGCAAGCCTCAACCAGTACAATTGTTGCTAAAAGATGATTTGCCCCTACATCAGATAATGCCACAATAGTGAGTACGGATATNNTCCTTAGTACCATGTGACATCAAACCATCACCCATGTCCATGACACCATCAGCATGGTTGAAACCACCAAACCATATTAAAAAACAGTAGACAATAGTTGACGTCAAAAGTAATGAGAATCCTAGAATTTGATTGGAAATATAACAAACAATAGCTGCTACCAGACCCACCAACAATCCAAGGTATGGCCATAATATAACAGAAGCAGCCATTTGCTCAATAGTCAGGTAACGTGTAACTGGAATTCTTGTTGAAAATGACACCAATCCCAGAAAACCATTCAATGACGGCCTTATAATTGTATTTTCGTTCTCATCAAAGTCTTCACTCACTAAAAACCCTCCCCAAATCAGTATAATCATATAAATATCATAGAACTAATCATGAACACAGAATAATAAACGTCCATTACATTTAGAAATTAATCAATAAATACCTATATACTACTTTTATAAAAACTAATTAAAAAAACTTACTTGACAACACAAAAAGCGTGAAGAATAAAAATTTTCCATGTCTTAGGACAATTACTTAAATGATAATAGTGATAAATAACATAATAATATAACAAAGAAAAATATAGGAAACAGGTATAATGGTATTAATCATAGACGCTCAAACTTCTGGTTTAGCAGGAAATATGTTCATAGGAGCATTTATTGAGTTAGGTGCAGATAAAGTTAAAATAAGAAATGTAATGGAAACTTATGCACAGGAATTTGGTGATATTAATATCGACATCAAAAAGAAGATGAAATCAGGTATAATGACAACATTTGCTGATATCAGCACTACCGATAGTGGAGGAAGACATTATCACGAGATAATAGAAAAAATTGACAAGATAACACGAGACAAATATCCTGACGACACGGTAATCACAAAGAGTATAAACCTAGCAAAGAAGATATTTGAAACACTCGCAGTTAACGAATCAATAGTACATGGCAAAAGTATTGATGAAATACACTTCCACGAGGTAGGATGTGCTGATGCAGTGGCAGATATAATTGGCTCATCCTACGCATACCACCTCCTAGGCTTAGATAAGGAGAAAGTATACACTCTGCCAATCGCTGTAGGCTCTGGCACTGTTAAAACCCAACATGGAATACTGCCAGTTCCTGCACCTGCAGTAATGAACATACTCAAAGATGTTCCAACCGTTGGTGGAATCGTGAACACGGAAATTGTCACACCCACTGGTGCAAGCATAGTAGTCAACATCACCGATGAATACCTCCAGTCACAACCACAGCTAAACCATAAAGAAATAGCCTACGGTTCCGGTAAAAAGGACTTGGAATCACTTAACGCACTGCGACTAATTAGGGGCAAAGGAGGAGTTGACGAGGACTTAGTAACAGTACTCGAGACAAACATCGACACACTAAGTGGTGAAGTACTGGGAAACTTATATGACAAGCTACTGGGTGCTGGTGCAGGGGATGTTACAATCACGCCCACAGTCATGAAGAAAAACCGTCCAGGCCATATAATAAAGGTAATCGTAAAGGATAAATCCGAGGATGAAGTGTTAAGAGTACTTATGGAGGAAACTGGCACACTCGGAGTAAGAAAACTATCATACATCCATAGAGGTGTGGCAGTAAGGAAAGAATTAGTGGAGAATATCCCAGTAAATAGTAGCTTCGAGGATGTACACGTCAAACTGGGAACTTTGGGTGACAAGGTAATTAAATGCAC
>MUZZ01000180.1:1209-1521 GCA_003266075.1 Methanosphaera sp. rholeuAM74 | reverse complement strand
AAGAGATTGCTAGGTGATTGATAAATGTATGATAAAAAAGCCATTAGCGTCCTCTCCGGTGGATTAGATTCGGCTGTTGCAACATCAGCCTATGTTGATGACTATGACATCACGGCAATAACATTTGATTACGGACAGAAAAGCTTCAAAGAGGAATTAAAGTATTCGAAGCTGTTGTGTGAGTACTACAACATGAGACATGAAGTCATAAGCCTAGACTGGCTTAACAGTATTAGTAGCTCTAGCCTAACAAATGATGAAGAAATACCGGAGCCAAGCTATGATGACTTGGATGACTATGATGATGCACTA
>MUZZ01000180.1:0-1198 GCA_003266075.1 Methanosphaera sp. rholeuAM74 | reverse complement strand
GAGGCACAAACCTTCCCAGATAACTCTAAGGAGTACCTAGAAGCATTCAATAAGACAATAAAGTATGGGTCATATGATGATATAGAAATTGTTGCACCACTAATTAATATGGACAAGATAGACATAGTAAAAACTGGAGTAGACTACAATGTTCCATTTGAATTAACATATTCCTGTTACAAGGGTACACACACTCATTGTGGTGTGTGTGAGTCATGCAAAAGAAGAAAAAGAGCGTTCAGAAAGCTAAAAATAGAGGATGTTGAATACCTCCAGTAAAGGTGATAAAGATGAAGGTTGATTATGAGTTAAAAAGGCATACAAAAACCATGACTACAAGAAAGTTCTATGAGAGATTCTCCAACTTTGACCTAATTCAGGGTTATTGTAGGGAATGTCCACGATATGGTACTAATTACTCCTGTTCCCCACTCGACTTAGATATTGAAGAGTTTTTCAATAGCTATGATTACATCGACATAATAGTCTCCCAGCTATTTTTCAAGCCAGAAGACTATGAGAGAAAGTACACCAAAGAAGTGTTTGACCAGCTAATCAATGACACACTAGTCAAGGAAAGAAAAAAGGTTGTTAAGGAAGTACTTGAAAGGGAAAAAACATACGCCAAGGCACAAGCACTGACTGGACCATGTAACCATTGTGTCAAAAACTGTAGAGAGGTGTATGATGAATGTATACATCCCGAAATTAGACGTTACTCCTTGGCATCACTGGGAATACATACTAGTAAAGTGTTGAAGGACTTATTTGACATAGACCTGATAAAGATTGAAAAAGAGCTTCCCAAGTACCTGAATAATGTTACAACAATATTATATTGTGAAGACTAATCTTAGAATGCATTGGCTAAGTTGATAACTATGAATATTAGTGCTGGAGCTATGAAGAAGAAAATCATGGCATTATATGAACGCTTAGATAGTGTTTCTCCGCTTGACTGTGATTGTGGCAAGCTGTGTGGGGAGGTATGCTGTGTCTACGACGTTGATAGTGATGCCTGTGATAAGTTGGGTCTTTACCTGATGCCTGGTGAGGAGTTGATGTACTTGGATAGTGATGATTTTAACCTTTACTGTGTGAAGGCATGCGAAATTGATTACCCATATTCATGGAAGGATGATATTTACCTTGTTGAATGTGTCAATCCACCACATTGTGACCGTAAGATTAGACCTAT
>MUZZ01000188.1 GCA_003266075.1 Methanosphaera sp. rholeuAM74 | reverse complement strand
TTCGCTGCAATAGATGGTAGCTTCAACAAGGAAAACTATTTATCCACGTTCATATTTGCATTAGAAAGTCAGACAATCATATCAAAGGCACATGAAAACCAGATAATAAAACATTCATCAGCTGCCGACATATCCCATATATCCACCATCGAATCAACACGCATAGACTCAATAATATCCACATACATGAACATACTTGAACTTAAAAGCACAATAGACACTCTAAAACGACATGACATTGACTATATGCTACTAGATGGCAGCATATTAGGAACACTTAGAAACATTAAATACTACCATTTACCAGAAAACATCAAACGAATACCCATGAAATTATCATTAGACATCATGAAAGAACTTAATGAAGATGAAATAAAGATATACGTCAGTAGCATAGAAAAAAAAGCACTACTATCCAAGTTAATAGATGATGAACTTGATGAAAACTCTGAAAACATCAATCAGATACGAAAGGATGCACAACGATTCTATGCACAATTAGAACAATTAACCTGCATAGCATACCTACTGGAAAACTACTCAGACAGGATAGTATGCGTGTCAAAAACTAGCAGTACAACATCAGTATTTAAGGAAAAAATACCAGACATGGCTGTAATAGAATACTTATTCCCAGAATCTGGTTACACTAACCTAGAACCAGCGATAAATATCCTTGCAAAAAGTGATGAACAGGGAACAATATACCGTAAATACCCCGTATACCATAGCCAACTGTCTGGAAAGAAATTCACAATATTCTATGTAAGATTTGAATACAATAGTGACGTATTAAAAATTGAACTACCAATAGAATTAAACGATGAGATGAAAGCCCTAGAAATCTTAGAAGATATTAGCACATCATGTGTGGAAGGATACCCATTCATACTAAGAAAAGCCCATGAAGAAGTCCTGATTAAAAACAAGGACATAAAAAGAATAATAGCAAACTACGACATACCAGAAAAGCCATCAAGAAATATGCTGAAGAAAAAATAAGGAGGAATAAAATATGCCAGAAGAATTAGGAAGATGCTTTGGAGAAACCAGCCATATGAATGTCTCATTCATATCAGATAAGATACCTCAGATAGGAGAATACGTCTACCTCAAATACAATGACCAAGTAATACTTGGAATGATTGAATCATTGTTCCGTGGAAACAAAACACTTAGTGACGACCTGTTAAAACCAGAAGTAATCGACAGAATACTGAGTATTGAAGGAGAAATAGATCACTACATCAGGGGAAACATTAAAATACTTGGAGACAAGGATAAACTTAGAATACCAAGAACACCAGCACCACCAGGAACAGTGATATACAAGGCAGATAAGCAACTTCTCAAAGAGGTATTTGAATCAGGAGATGGAATAAACATAGGAACAATACTAACCGACCCAGACGTATGTGTGAAACTAGATGTCAACAAAATGGTTTCAAGACACCTGGCGATACTGGCAATGACAGGGGCAGGAAAATCAAATGCAACCTCGGTGATAATAGATGAACTACTATCCATCGGTGGAACAATGATAGTATTCGATATGCACTCAGAATACTACAAGTCAGAGTACTCCAACGGAAAAACCAAGAGAATCATACCAAAACTCAACCCACAATTCTTGTCAATAGCCGAATACAAACAACTACTAAACATTGGAGAAAATGCGAGTATACAGGAATCATACCTACGTGAAGCATATAAATACGTTAAAAACAACTCACAACAGGGAGGAGTAGACAATTTCATCTACGAAATGATACAGAGAGTAAACACTAAAAGACTAGAGCTGGAAAACGAGGAAAGAAAACGTAACAACCACATAGAAGCAACAAGCCAAGTAATATTCAAATTAGAGGATATGCAGGACAAATATAAAAGCTTGCTAGATTCTACGGATGTTGGAGATATTGTTAATCAGATAGCCATGGGAAGACTCAACATACTGGACTTAGGATCACTTGATGAAAAGGCAACCGATATAATAGTCAAACACACCCTGACAAACATACTCTATAGGAGAAAGAACTTCGTAAAAGATGAAGGGAAAAAAACACTTGACTTCCCAATATTCTGTATTATAGAAGAGGCACATAACATAGCATCAAATGATAGAAACACCAAGTCAAGACACATCATAGGAAAAATAGCACGTGAAGGACGTAAATTCGGAGTAGGACTGTGCCTTGTAAGTCAAAGCCCAAAGTCACTTGATAAGGCAGCACTCTCACAGATGAACAACATGATAATCCTAAGACTAATCGAACCAGAAGACCAGAAACACATCCAAAAAAGTAGTGAAAGCCTAAGCGATGACCTCCTAGAACAACTACCATCACTAAACATAGGGGAAGCAATAGTTATTGGACAGATGACACGACTACCGACACTAGTGAAAGTCAACGAATTCAAGGGAAAAACAGTTGGAAACGACTTGGACATAGCCGGTATATGGCGTGACTCAAAGAGAAAACACGAAGAAAAAATTGAACAACAGAAAAAGGAAATTAGTTTAGGTATATAACATGATTAAAATAGCACATTTTGCGGATACGCATTTGGGATACAGGCAATATGGTCTAAATGAACGTGAGAACGATTTCTACAAGGCATTTGAGAAAATCATAGACGACATACTAGAAAAAGACATTGAATATGTCATCCATAGTGGAGACCTCTTTGAAAACCCTAAACCACCCATAAAAGCATTACTAGTAGCACAGAAGGGATTTGAAAAACTAACCCAGCATGGTGTGGAAGTCTACGTGATTGCTGGAAACCATGACATCATGCAAAGCACTAGAACAGCAATCCCACAAAAACTTTATGAAAATGATAGATTTCACATATTGTCTTCTGATAACCTTTATGAAGTAATAGGAAACGAAGTGTTTATTGGTGGTTTACAACACTTGAACTCATCATTTCAGGATATTATGAGCGATACATTCAGAGAAATACTTGAAGAAGCAAAGAACTATCCCTACAAAATCCTAATGCTACATGGAAGTCTTCCAAAATACTTTGAACTAGGAGAAAACGAATTTGAACTGGAAACCATACCAGAAGGATTTGATTACTATGCAATGGGGCATCTCCATGCTAGAATAATCGATAACTTCAAAAATGGTGTATTATCATATCCTGGCTCAACAGAGATTAGACGTATAGATGAGTTAAGTAGCTACAGGAAAGATGGTAAGGGGTATAACTTGGTCACATTCGATGATAGTAACGACAAGGTTAGTGTGGAATACGTTAACATAGAATTAGAACGTAAAATACTTATAGAAGATATTGAATACCCAGAATTAGATGAAAGACTGGATAATATATTAGAAAAGATAATGGTTTATGAACAAAAACCCATATTAAACCTCACCATTAAAGGTGGAATGTTTGAAATAAAGGAAGTTCATGAAAAGATAAATGACAAACTAAGTGACTACACCTTAACACTACGAATGAAGTATGAACCAAACGAGGACACTACCGAAACACCCGAACTAGAAGAGAATCTAAGCCCAGAATACCTCATTAAAGAGGAATTAGAAAATAAATATGGTAAAGAGTACGCACAAATCTCCAAGTTAGGAGTAGACTTATACTCCCATCTATCCAAAAACAACATAGAAGAGGCAAAACACATAAGCCAACACTACTATAACCAGGAATACACAGACAAAAGCCTTGAGGAGTCCTAAAAGATGATAATAAACAAAGTTGAATTAACGAATTTCAAATCACACGAAAACACCAAAATAGACTTCAATACCGGAATAACTGTGATACTAGGAAACAATGGTGCAGGAAAATCAAGCATACTTGAAGCAATAAGCTACGCACTATTTAAGAAAGTCGATGGAAAACTGGGAGAACTCAACAGGAAAACTGGAGATAATGAGAACATTACCAATATGAAAGTGAAGTTAGACTTCACACATAACTCCAGAAGCTATAGTGTGACAAGAGGAAAAAAGACCTCAGCAACAGCCCAGCTTAGATATAATGAAGAGAACAATAAGAACCTAATATGTAAGGGAGACAGCAATGTAACCAGTGAAATCATGAGCATATTGAATCTTGATAGTGATTCATTCCTCAATGCTGTCTACATAAAACAGGGGGAAATAACCGAACTGATAGATAAGACACCAGCTGAAAGACAGAAATTCATCAGTAAACTTCTTAACATTGATTCTCTAAAGAATGCATGGGAACACATGAGAGATGTAATAGAAGAGTATGAAAACCTGAAGAATGTCAACGAGGGAAGACTGTCTGGAGAAGAAAACAAAAGACAGGAATTAGAACAATTAGAACAAGAGATTAAAACAAGCATTTCATCTATTGACCAGCTAAAAACTCAACAGAAGAAGTATGATGAAGAATTTACTAAAATCAAGCAAGTCAAAGAAGAAAACGAGAAAAACAAGAAAGAATATGATAACATTACCATGATGATTTCTGAAAAAGAAGGAAGAATTAATGATTTAAAGGAAAGTATGGGCAAATATGAGAAAGAAAAAACCGAAATCGAGAAAACTGAAGTCGAAATTAAAGAACTTGAAAAAGAAGTGAAAGTACTGCCAGAATACCGTAGATTTAAGGATACTAAAACCGAATTAGATAAGATTAACGAAAAACTAGAACATAACTCTACCGAAATTAATAGAATCCAAAAGCAACATGAAATAATGGATGAGACAAGGGCAGATTATGATGCTTACCTAATTCATAAGAAAAAAAATGAGGAAATACTCAAGCGTAAGGAAGAGTTACTCATCAAACACCAAGAGTACCAGCAGATTATTACAAGAAGAAAAGATGCTGAAA
>MUZZ01000208.1 GCA_003266075.1 Methanosphaera sp. rholeuAM74 | reverse complement strand
AAAAAAATAGAATTATGAAAAAGTGTGAAGGCATTGGAAGTACACTTACCTAGAATACTCCTCCACCTCCACCACCAAATCCGCCAGAACCTGGTCCACCAATATCGCCATAAGAACCCATATCACCAAAGTTAGCATCAGATCCCACATGGAATGGTCCGACAAATGCCGTGTGCATATGATTCAAGCCATAAAGGTTAGAGAAAAATACGGCACTAGACTGGGATAAGCCATCACTACCAATGTTTGCTTCTCTGAAGTACTTCTTCATGTTACGGTTGACCTCATCAGCACAGCCCAAGGCAGTAGCATATACCAGATACCTTCCCCACACCTGCACAGAAGCTGGTGGCCTTTCCTTTATGAGGCTGTAATCCCTGATGTAGCGTTCAAAGTTCTTCCACTTATCATGGAACACCTTACCATCACTAGTCCAGTGTCCCATAGTATTCAATGGTGAAACAAAGAGGATTACCTGTTCAATAATCAACACCACAGCCATGACTATCCCAACGAGGCTGGATTTACCATCAGCAAAGAAGTATCTTAGCACTAATATGGATAGTACTGCGTATACCACTAATGCGAATATACTGTAGGTTAGGTAGGTATCACCCCTATTGTCAAAGAAACGCCTTACATCCAATGGGGAAACCTCTCTGTTAACATCTATCTGCCAAGCATTCATGAACTGTTTGAACTTGGATGAATTTGATGACATATCCGAAAATGATATGCATGAATCCCTGTCGGCAAAGGAGTTAACATAGTCCATGATGTCACGTTCATACTGTTTTAAATCCCCGTTATCCTTCGAGGTAGGCTTTATTATTGTATCCTCTTCTGTGGAGGCTATTGTCTTAATGTATCCCCTGTCTATGAGGTCAAGTAGTGTTGCGTTGAATCCCTCCACAGTAGTTTTTCCCGCATCCTTGTATACAAGTGAATTAACAAATACTGGTGAATGCTTTGTAGGAAGACTGCTTTCATAGTCGGCATAATAATCCGTCTTAGGACTTCTTCCAAACCTCAGGTATATTAATGCAGGAACAAATAGGAGCAATGCTGATATAACAGCAGAAATGTATCCAACGTTGTCATTGATGCCCTGCCAGAATAGATATGCATCCTGGTCTCTGATTATTTGGTCTTTAGCATCCTTGTTGATTACATCAGCAAATTCCGTACTTTTAATGTACTCCTTAGGCATTATTATCCTTTGTTCAACGTTACGTCCTTCTGC
>MUZZ01000216.1 GCA_003266075.1 Methanosphaera sp. rholeuAM74 | reverse complement strand
TTATCATCTAAGTCATCAATCTTCTTATCCAGTACACGATTTTCTTTTTTAATTACATTCATTTCCTTCTGGAATGCTCTTCGTGTTTCTTTCTCATTTTCTTGATTATATAATGCTGCCATTGCCGCAGTAAATACGCTTACAAAGAAGACTCCAAGTATAATGGATATCATTCCCAGTATCTTACCAGAGGGTGTTGATGGTGTAATATCACCATATCCCACACTTGCTAATGTCACTATATTAAACCATAATGAGTTGAATATACTGGTGAATGCTGGGTCTAATACGTAGAGTACTGTCGATGATATGAATATGTATAGTATAAACAGTATCACAAATAATCTTAACAGGTGGTGTCGTATGAAGTATCTTATCCCACCCCTTTCATACCTACGTAGTGAGAACAATTTAGCAACCTGAAATAACTGGAGAACTCTGAACACATTCGTTACTACAAAGTATCTTAGGAATATGAAGTTAATCGGTATTACTGCGATAATATCAATTATATGTCCTTTTATGAACCCGAGTAGTGTTGAATCAGAATTTATATAAGTATTCACTAAATCCAGAAACATGAATGTACATATCATAAGATCAAAGTATGAGAAGAATACCAAGTCCTCCATCGTTAGTGGATATAATATCATCAGGAATACGAATAGGACATCCGTTAATATAAGAATAATCATTAACGTGTTTTTAAATGCAGATATTGTATGCAAATATTCTTCATCAATCAATGACTTATCTGATATCATGCTCTAATCCTTTAATTTTATGTTGGTAGTATTTATGTATTTACTATGATTTAATACTTTAGTCTGCATCTTCTTCTAATGTTTCTATGTAAAATGATACTGGTCTGAATCCATCATTACAGGATATCATTGCTGATTTCTTGTTTTTCATCCACCCATCGTAAATGTCTTCTCCTCCATGTGCTAGTGTCATTACAAATGGTGATATAGTTTCCCATGCACTTTCACAGAAGTTGTCTGGTTTTTGCCAACCATTTGCAATGTATACTGATCCCAGTTCAACATTACATGCGTGTTCCATGGGGTTTTCATATTTTTCTATTAAATCATCATATCTAGCCTTTTTTACAACTGTTATTCTTACTTTTTTCATTTTTTAACCACCCATATCAATTATCGTATTTGTGTTGATTACTTATCACGTGCCCTTGGATTACACTTATATATGTTGAAGTACAACTTATACATATCAAGATGTGAGAATGACCTATGTGAGCTTATCTTGTTTCGAGAATGATTCATACGCATATCTCATACAACCATTAAACATATCCATATATTAGTGGAATGATTTAAAATGATACTTGGTGAAGCATAGTATTCACCTAAACCTTTATTTTATCTTTTTTTGAGAAACTACTAAATATTATACCTAATAAAACTCTCATTCATATCGCTTAGAATAGGCTGCATATCACGTTTATGTCTGTATACACTTTCAAAAGTAGTAAACAGTATAGTGTACATCATGTCAAGTTTCTTCTGCTCATCGAGAGGACTTATTTCATAGTCGACGTTATGGTATCCAATATACTCACTCTTAACATCCAAACTTCTGGTTATATACTTTTCTAAGACGAATATAACATCATCACTAATTGCATGACCCATGTTCAGAGATGTTTCAATTTTTTCCCCATCCAAGTCCACGCCATCATCCAAGAGCTGATTAAGTGAACTGTAGCCATTAAAATGGTCTGGAAGAAAATACTCCTGCACACGGTGAGAAAGATATTCATTAACAATTTTAAAATAGTCATTCTGCAATGTAAGATACCATGCAAAGGACTCAACGTAAAGACTTTTTCTGATATTTAGCAAGTGCATAAGGGATTGCTCAATAATTTCATTAAATATATGATGGCTTAACTCATGCACTATTGCTCCGGGAATCAGCTGGTGAGGTGTCAGCCTATTAATGAAGATATTATTAAAGGAGTAGTAACTATAGTAGCCGGGATGCCTGTTAGAGTTATCATACTGTACCCTAGCATAGGGCTTAGATATTTGTATCAACTTACGTGTATCAATTTGACTAGGCATAGGGTTAAGATTCTCCCCACCAATATCTATAATTGAATTAAGTATAGAATCATATGCAGTATCCGTTAGGGGAAGTTTTTCCAGTAAATCGAGGTTATCACTACTGAATAGCTTGTAAAAGTCCTTGAAGTCATTCTTGAAGTAAGCATAGTTTCTAAGTGAGTTATCACACTTCGTGCACTTGTTAGTGTTAATGTGATTTAGGTGATTGCAGTTGTTGCAGATAATTTTATCCATCATACCAAGCCCCAAATATTATACGTTCATATTACCATAGGTATTAGTTTATAAATCCAGTTCTAGTGTCACAGGACAATGGTCAGAGCCATAAACATCAGATAGTATCCTAGCAGATTTAACTTTACCTACTAAATCCTTGTTAACATAGAAGTAGTCAAGACGCCATCCAGCATTACGTTCTCTTGCACGTGTACGATAACTCCACCAAGTATAATTGCCTTCACCCTCATCAAATAACCTGAAGGTATCAACAAAGCCATATTCTTCCACTTTATCCAGCCATGCCCTTTCCTCTGGAAGATAACCAGACTTGCCCTCACAGTTTGACGGACTATACACGTCAATAGGATTATGTGCAATATTATAATCACCAGTTAGAACGACATTCACACCATTATCCGTTAATTCCAGCATCCTATCAAGTAAAACATCACAGAACTCCACCTTAAAATCTAATCGTTTAGCGTTCATACCACTATTAGGGAAGTATATGTTAAACAATGTGAAACTAGGATACTCCACTTCAAGTACACGTCCTTCACTATCCAGATTATCCACTCCAAGACCTTTAGTCACATTCAATGGGGCAATACTGGAATATGTTGCAACACCACTATAACCCTTCTTTTCTGCCTGGTTAAAATATGTGTCAAAACCATCCCTGTTTAATAACTTCTTAGGTATATCAGATTCCTGTGCTCTTACTTCCTGGAAGTTTATTATATCAGCATCAGTACTGTCAAACCAATCCCAAAACTCGTTCTTCTTACTAACTGCACGTATTCCATTAACATTCCATGATACCAGCTTAATAGTCATAGTTAATCCATCCATTAATTATTATATACTAATATATTATGTTTCTCATATCCTTTAAATTTAATTAATCATGTAATCACACACACCAAATAATGAAATAATGCTTTATATTAAGATTTAAAAATAGAAGTATACAGTATTTAGATAAAGAAAGAAAAATAGAGAAAAGAGTAAGTGGATTAACTAACCCATAATATTATTAGAAGTGTTTGTTATACTAGTGTTCTTTAGTCTATGGGTTGACCCCTATTATACATTTCCACTTTACGGTTAACATCATATAATGAATAAATCCATATTATCAGAGATATGAACAATGGGAATATTAATGCCATTCCTATGAAATTTAAGAACCAACAGACAAAAAATACCACTAGTCCTTTTCCCCATTGACCTAGATACATATAACCTGCACCACTAATGATAAAACCCAGTATAAATGCTATAACAGCACTTTTATGACCTCTTGGAACATTTTGTTCGAAAGTGTTATACTGGTTGTACTGATTATACTGGTTAAACGGTTGCCCATTAGGTTGTTGATTCATGTTAAATTGCTGATTGTTAGGGTTATACTGTTGCTGGGGTTGTTGTGTATTAGGTTGGTTGAATTCATTGTTTACTGGCTGATTGTTTGGTTGTGTTACTGGTTGGGATTGGTGTTTAGGAATTGGTTTGTTAAAATCTATGGTATTTGATCCATCATTACCTGCTTGGTCGTTTTGTATGTTGTTTGGAATATTTGCATCATTGCTGGTTTGAGTATCCGGTCTTACGAAATCAAAGTCTTGTTGACTTGTAGCTGTATTTGTCGGATCCTGATTATTCATATTGTTATCGTTTTGATTTTGCATCTCGGCTGGTAATTCACAGCCACATACTGTGCAGAATTTTGCATCATTGTTTTGATAACCACATTTTGGACATTGTGTCATCGTAATCACCTTGTTAAAATTATTGAATATTCATGATATAATTATAGGTTTGTGTTAAGGAATATTTATAGTTAATATTATATGAGAGTTTATTAAGTAGTTTGAATTGGTGTTACATGATTTAACATCTTTAAATAATAATATTGAATATTGAGAAATATTATATTTTTGTATGTGTTTTTCGTATTATCTGTTGTTGAGGATGTGTGTGTAATGTTATAGGTTACACTAGATGTGATTATTATTTCATGGGGTATTGTGTAGGTTAGTGTTGTTTTTTGGTTGTTTACACGTTTTTAGTGTTAATGGGGTTAAATTGGATTTGAAGTTTTTTTGTGATTTTTTTAGGGTTTATTATAGATGTTAGATAGTATTTCATTTATTTGTTTTGTAACTACGTTTTAATTATGTTTTAATTGGATTTACATTGTTTTAAAAAAAGTAATACTTTTGTTTTTGGTGGTTTTTTGGGGGTGTTTTTTGTTAATTTTTAGTGTTTTTTCGTAGAATAGTGTTTTTGAAGTGTTTGGTGTATATGTGGTGGTCTATTTTCAGTATTTTCTAGGTACTTTTAGCCTGATTTTTTTGTATTACAAAATCCTGATTTACTTCGTTATAGTACAGTATAGCGAAGTAAAAAAATAAAAGGTAATATCACACAAAAAACAACACACACCAAAAATGAAAACATGAAAAAATCATGACAAATAAAAATTATATGAGCAACACATGACAAACACTAACTCAGCAAAAATTATATATATGTTTGATAATGTTTGGTGTAAGTATAATCTAAGCATTTCATAATACACACTATTTGTCTTATGCTTTATTCTACACCAAATAAGTCATTGATTAATGCTTTTTCTTATTTTGACGTTCTTAAAAATCGTTTTTGGATTTCACACATAGTGGTATCATCGGATTTCTATAAAAATCTCTGACTATTTTTGTGTTTATTCTGGAATTTAAATACGTAATTGTTTCTGATAACATGAAAACTGATGTAATTTTATCTTCTTTATCAACTTGAGGATATAATTCAACAGCACGTTCATGTTTCTTATAATCTTTTTCATTCAGTAATGCGATAAGATAACTACTGTCAATGTTAATAATTATATTTGTTCTCCTTGAGCTATTTTCTTCTTAATTTCGACACCATCTCTTCCATCATCCTTAACTACCCCAATGATTTTAAATAATGATCTTTTTCTTCTAAATGACACAATTACAACCTGTTTGTCTTCATCAACATCCCATTGCACTATACAGTTATCATCAACACCCACTGCTTTCCTAACTGATGCAAGAACTACAGTTTGTGATCCACAGTTAATTTTAGTCTCAATCATATCTACTCACATAATCATTAATTATAAATGATATTATAAATACATTGATAATACTATATTACTGATTAATTAAGTTTATTGACAATATTAGATTTGATGGTTTTTCCATAATTAATTGATATTAGAGTTTCTTATAAATAAAATAAGCTAATAACAAAGTATTTTTTTTTGACAATTTCAATATTTTTGTTTGATTACTGTATGAAATGTACCATCATTTTTCTCAAATATATTCATACAATCTTTGTATTCGGATTTCATCCTAAAATATATTCTGTGATTATATTCTGTCCTAGTTGTTGATAGTTATATTCATTAACTTTTAATGCCAAAAATAATATTAATGAATTAAGAAAGTGATAATTGATGTTGGAAAAATATGAGGAAGCTGGAAGAATAGCTTCAAAGGTTAGAAAAGAGGCTGCTAAGAAGATTACTGCTGGAATGAAGGTTATTGATTTGATTAATTTTATTGAGGGAGAAATTCTCAGTACTGGTGCCGGTCTCTCATTCCCATGCAATATTTCGATTAACGAGATTGCAGCTCATTATACTTCACCTGTAGATGATGATACACTCTTTTGTAGGGGTGACATCGTGAAGATTGATTTAGGTGCAGAGGTAGATGGCTATATCTCAGATACTGCTGTTACTGTCGTCGTTGAGGGTGATAATGCTGATATTTGTGATGAAGATGGTAACAGGTTTACTATGCCAGGCAGGCTGGATGACGGCAACCCTGATGTCAGCGAGGATGAGATTACCATGAGACATGAACTCGTCGAAGCTTCCAGCAGTGCACTGGAGAATGTTATCAGCATTATACGTGATGGCATCACTCTTAATGAGATTGGTCGAACAGTTCAGGATACAATTAATGATAAGGGTTTTCTTCCTATTGTGAGTCTTGCCGGCCATAGTTTGGAGAAGAATAACCTGCACGCTGGTCT
>MUZZ01000023.1:2817-7437 GCA_003266075.1 Methanosphaera sp. rholeuAM74 | reverse complement strand
AAAAAAAATTGTGGGGATTATGGAATTATCAGTTAATTGGACTCATCCAAGTAGACCTTCATTCTTTCAACTATTTTTAGTAGGTGTTTCTTAAGTGGACCAGTCTTATTGAAGATGTGTTCAATGAAGACCACGTCATCAGATTTAATAGCCTTCAACAACAATATGATGGCTATGTAGACAATACAACCAATTATTGCACCGACAATCATACCAAGAAATGTCTTAGGAATAATAAACATCACTAAGACCATTATTACGGTAGCAAAGAACATTTTTGTAATATCATTATATGGTATATGAACCTTTGATATTCTTGTCAGCTCAACCAATGTGATAACCATCAATGTGAATGTTGCAATGGTAGTTGAAATAGCTGCACCCTCAATACTGTATAATGGTATTAATGTGGAGCTACAGACAGCGTTTATTATTGTTCCAAGTATTAATGCGTACATTGGAAACTGTGGCTTACCCAATCCCTGACACATACTACTGGCTATGAGGTAGATAGCGAAGAAGAACATTCCAGCAACGAGGATACTTAATGCAGTTGAACCTGGAGTGTAATCACTACCGAAGAGCAGAGCCATGATAGGTAGGGAGTATACCATTATAATTGCAGACATTGGAAGTGTTGTCACGGTAGTATACCTGTATGATTGGTGTATGTAGAGTTTCAACAATTCTTTATCCTCTAAGCTTGAGGCTTCACTAGTTGCGGGCAGTACGGATGTACTGATGGAGTTGGCTAGCATTAGTGGTAGACGTGCAATAGCACTAGCATTAGTGTAAAATCCTGCAAATGACGTGGCAAGAAACATTCCAATAAAGAATGTACTAGTGTCATAGAGGAATATCTCTGCAACACCTGCTATAACTACTGGTATTGAAAACTTGAAGATTTGTATTATGATGTCTAGTTCCTGTCTGAATGTAATTGGTTCAAATTCGGCATTAAGGTATTGGTCTTTAATATCCTTCTTGTACATATAGTATGATCCAATTGCAGCCATAAGAAATCCTAGTGCAGTACCCAACACAGCACCAGCAGCATACCATCCAAGGATTACGAGTATTGTTGCGAATATGATTGTGAATACCTGTTCAACGAGTTTTGTGTAGAAAATGTTAGTCATCTGATAGAATCCCTGAAAGACTCCCCTCAATGCTCCGACTATCACACTAAATGGTACAATGACTGCAACTAACTTTAGTGGCAGTGCTACCTCTGGCTTATTCCACATACCTATTGCTATGGTATCGGATATGAGAAACATCAATACTGAAGCTATGATTGCCATCAATATCATTACCTTCATACCAGTAATTATGATTTGATGTACCATTTCCTTATTGTCCACAGCCTTGTATTCGGATACATACTTTGCTATGGCTGGAGGTACTCCACCAGATGCCCCTATTATCAATGCATTCTGGAATGGTAGTGTCAAACCAACTATACCATAGCCTGTGGTAGTAAGTAATCTACTTAAAATAAACCGATAAATAAATCCGCCTAATCTCAATAGGATAGACCCCAGTAGTATGATTATACTACCTGATGCTAGTTTGGATTTTTTATCACTCAAGCATCTTCCCCCTATATTTTATGATGTTATTATTTTTACAAATCCTTTATTTGATTCGTAAATGGTCTAATACGACATCTATCATATAACTATTTGATGTATACAATAATTATACTTAACCATAGTATTTAACAATATCATTAAGTATTAACAGAAACAAATATAATAACAATAGTAAATTTTAGGGAATTTTTTAATTATTTTATGGTGAATATTATGACTGAATACGTTGATAAACTAAATGATAGGATGACAGAATTGGCTAACGCATTAATGTGTTATAGGGAAGACCCAGATTACCCATTTGATGAAGTTAAGGGTGTTGACACTATAATCAAGTTCGTCATATATTTGAATGATACGGATGAATCGGGCATAGTCGATGGAATCTACATTTACATGAACGAGGATGGAATTATAGTTAACGCAGAGTACTTTGTTAAAGAAGAAGAAGATGTTACCATCATAAGCTTTAGTGATGAACAGCTAGAATTGATAATAGAATTATTCCGAGACGTATTTACTATCAACGTTGAATAAACGATTCTGATATTCACGATAACTACTTTTTTTTATATATAATAACTTATTTTTGCCTGTTTACTAACCATACCTACTAGAAGATATTAGGTGTATTAATATGATACTAGATGAAATCAAGAAAAGAGAGAAAGGACTGGAAATAATTAACAATAAAATTAGGGAAGATGGGATAGACAGTATAATAGATTTAACTGGATTAGCTGGTGGATTCAACATATCCCCTGAGGATGCATCCCTATTGGAAACCTATGCTGGACCAGCCGTATTTGATGAGAAGATTCAGAGCTTAGGAATAAAACATCTGGGTGGAGAAAAGGTACTGCCATTAAACAGGACAACAGCAGGTATAGTTGCAACAATAATAACATACTGTCCAAAAAATAGTAAAATCGTACATTACTTGGCCAAAAAGCCGGGTCATCCATCCATACAAAGAACAGCTGAACTTGTGGGGGCAGACTATATTGAATACACAAGCATTGATGATTTAGTGATTGATGATGACACATCCCTCGTAATAATTACTGGTACAACAATGGATCATGAAGCAATATCCTTAGATGACTTCAACAGGGTGATAACTAAGGCAAAAGAACTTGATAAGATAGTATTCGTTGATGATGCTTCTGGTGCTAGAATAAGAACAGCAGTATATAATCAGCCTAGGGCATTGGACTTGGGTGCTGACATAGTGGTCACTAGTACTGATAAGCTAATGGAAGGTCCGAGAGGTGGATTGATGGCTGCAAGTAATGAGATTATTGATAATATTAAATTAACTGTTAATCAATATGGTCTTGAAGCTCAAGCACCACTAGTGGTTGCCATGATACACGCATTAGAGATTTATACGCCGGAACGTATTAGGATTGCCGTTAGCCAGAAGGATGAATTAATTGAAAAGCTACAAAATCTAGGATTAAATCCATTGGCTACTCCTACTGGCTTCATGTTTAAGGAGGATGCCGTGATGGATGAATTGAAGAGGAGGGGTGTGACTAGTGATTTGTCAAGTGATATTATTGCAACAGTCTACTCCATGCTCTTGTTGTCTAATTATAATATTATCACTATTCCTGCTGTGGGAATGCCAGGTGCATCTAAGACTATCCGGATTGACTGGTCTGCTAATGATTCACAGAAGTTATCCCAAGATGATTTGACGGAGGCTATTAACACTACATTTGATGATTTAACACGTGTGTTAAATGATGAGCGTGTTGAAGAAGTATTGTATTAATCAATATTATCTTATTCTAATTTTTTTTTCTAAAAAAAGGGGTGAGTGTTGGGTGGGGATATTTCGCTTAACTAATTGTTTGTTCGTCTTCATCTAGGATGAAGCATTCACCTGACGTGATTTTTTCTAGACTACCATCGTCTAGTTCAACTATTAATGCTCCTTGGTTATCTATTCCAACTGCATCGGCTATCATTGCCTTGTTCTGTTTGTATACTTTTACTCTGTTTCCTGTTGTGCTGGATAGCCTTCTCCATTCTGATATTATTGGTTTTATGTTGCCCTTCTTGAAGTCTTCATAGTATTGTTCAAATATTTTGAAGAAGACATTTAATATGTCAGCCCTTTTAAGTTCAATGTCTAATTCTTCTTTCACACTTGTCGCAGTATTTTTAAGGTAGTCTGGAATGTCAGCTTCATCGACGTTGACATCCATACCAACCCCCACAAGTATGGCTTTTATTTGGTCATAGTCGGTAATAGCTTCAGTTAATATACCACAAATTTTCTTATCATTAATAAGTATGTCGTTAGGCCATTTAATTCCAGCATTAACCTTGAAATGGTCATGTAACGTCTTAGCAAGAGCTACACCAGTAACTATTGTAAGCTTGGATGCTTCTACAAGACTAACATCAGGTCTTAGAATCATGGTCATCCATATACCACCCTCAGGGGATACCCAGTCTCCATGTTTTCTGCTCCTACCCGCAGTCTGCTTTTCTGCTATAATCACTGTACCGTCTGGTGAATCATTATCAACAAACTTCTTTGCAACATCATTAGTTGAGGTTACCTCTTGGTAGAAGTGTATGTTGTGAGCTATGTAATCTGTCTTCAAGTCATGTTCAATCATGAACGGCTCTAGTATGTCTGGAGTATTGAATAGTTTATAGCCACGTTCTTTTTCATGACGAATATCATAGCCACTTTCTTTTAACTCGTTTAGGTTGTGTTCAAGCTTTTCGTGAGTAATGTTAAGCTTATTTATTAATTCTTTTTCTGTTACATATTCATTTGCTATATTCTTTAAAATATGTTTTCTAACCATTGTACAAACCCATGTAATATTTTTTAAATATCTTTAAGGGATATTATGCATGTTTTATAGATATCCATCAAAGTATTCAATGATATAAGTTATTAGTTATTAGTTATATTATATTTAGTATTTCAATATTTGCATTCACTAACAATTTGATTTAATTATTTAAGTTTCAATCATCATATTTTTCATTAGTTTAT
>MUZZ01000023.1:0-2727 GCA_003266075.1 Methanosphaera sp. rholeuAM74 | reverse complement strand
TCCTTTAATCCTGGAAAGTGCTTGTCCAACTGTTTGTAATAGTACTCTCTGTTTTTATCTCTGAGTGTCATTCCCATACCAAAGCATACCACACCCTTTACGTCGGTTTCAATACAGTAATCCAGTATCTGACTAATGTTCTCCCTTGTATCTGTGATATATGGTAGTACTGGACATAACCATACAACCGTCGGAATGGACTCCTCTTTAAGTATATTCAGGACTTCGACTCTGCGTGATGTAGGACAGACGTTGGGTTCTATTATCTTACTTATATTGTCATCACAGCAGGTTAGACTCATCTGAACCACAACCCTAGTTTTCTCGTTAATTTTCTTCAACAAGTCTAAATCATTTAAAATATGGTCTGACTTGGTGATACATGTAAATCCATGTCCATAATGGTATATTAATTCTAAGGACTTTCTAAGTAGTCTTAAATCATCTTCTAATGGGATGTATGGATCAGTCATTGAACCAGTTCCAATCATACACATTTCTTTCTTCTTTTTCAACGACTTTTTAAGTAACTCAATGCTGTTTTGCTTAACTTCCACGTCCTCAAAGTCATGTTCCATGTAGTACCTCTTGCTTCGTGAGTCACAGTAGATACATCCATGGGTACATCCCCTATAGATGTTCATTGAATTGTTTTTTGATAATATGCTTTTTGATTCAACGTAGTGCATGAGTTAATCCCCCTATTATTATTGTGATTGTAAGTTATCTATCATTGGTGACTACAACAAATCTCTTCTGTTTCAAAAAATGTATATCTTTAAAGAAATATAAATATTGTTAGATATTAAGTATGATTTTAATTTAATTAAATATTTAGGAGATTTATAATAAATGTTTGACAAAGTACTAGTAGCTAACCGTGGAGAGATAGCTATGCGTGTAATGAGGGCATGTAGGGAATTGGATGTTGATACTGTAGCAATATATTCAGATACTGATATTGATGCCTTATTTACTCGTTATGCTGATGAAGCAGTTCCACTTAATTCATCATTATTGTCAAAGTCATACCTAGACATAGACAAGATAATTAACATAGCAATTGATAATGGAGTTGATGCCATACATCCAGGATATGGTTTCTTATCAGAAAACTCCAAGTTAGGGGAAAGATGTGATGAAAACAACATCAAGCTCATAGGTCCGAACAAGTACGCAATAGAAGCTATGGGTGATAAGATTACTTCAAAACAGTTAATGGATAAAATGGGAGTTCCAACAGTACCTGGTGACAAGGAAGGTATTACTGATATTGAAGTAGCAAAGAAAAGGGCGAAAGAAATAGGTTACCCTATTATTATCAAGTCCTCTGCTGGTGGTGGAGGAATAGGTATGAGGGTAGTATATGAGGAGGATGAGCTTGCAAGGGCAATAGAATCCACACAAAAACTAGCTCAATCCACCTTTGGTGATGGAACAGTATACATTGAAAAGTACATTGAAAGACCACGTCACATAGAGTTTCAGGTACTGGCAGACAACCATGGTAACATTATCCACGTATGTGACAGGGAATGCTCCATCCAAAGGAGACATCAGAAGTTAATAGAAGAAGCACCATCACCTATCATGACTGAAGAGTTAAGGGCACGTATGGGTGAATCAGCGGTTAAAGCTGCTCAATCTGTTAACTATGATAGTGCTGGTACAGTTGAATTCATGTACTCCAATGGTGAATACTACTTCTTAGAAATGAATACTAGGATACAGGTGGAACATCCGATAACTGAGACAATAACTGGTATAGATCTAGTAAAACAGCAGATTATGTTGGCTGCTGGAGAGAAGTTATCTATAAATCAGGATGAAATACGTGTAACTGGTCATGCAATTGAATGTCGTATAAATGCTGAAGACCCACTAAACAAGTTCAATCCTAATCCGGGTAAAATTATAGGATACCGTTCACCGGGAGGTATCGGTGTCAGAGTAGATAGTGGAGTATATACAGGCTACACTATCCCATCAATATATGATTCAATGATTTCCAAGTTAATCACGTGGGGTAATGACCGTAATGAGGCTATTAGTAGGATGAAGAGGGCTCTATCAGAGTACATTATACTGGGTGTACCTACAACAATTCCATTCCACAAGGCATTGATGAGAAACAAGAACTTTATTGATGCAAACCTTCACACAGGTTTCATAGAAGAAAACCATCAAGACCTATTAATGGAGATTGAAAAGGTTGTTGAAGAAGATAAAGAGTATCTTTCAGAATTTAAAACTGCATTCCTACCACAGAAGAAGGTAGCTGCCATTGCAACAGGTGTAACTACATATATGAACAGGATGAGGGAGGATCAGAAGAAATAGTTAACTTAATTGAATCTCCTAATTATTTCTCACTTTTTTTGAATTATTTAATTTTTGAAATTATCTGCCATAGCTTTTTTTGAGTTTTTGACATATCTTCTTGTACTGGAACTATTTTTAAGATTATTATAATATGTTAAAAGCAAAGGTTTATATATTGTTGAAAAGTAATATATAATATAGTATTCCAATTCATAAGTTCTTCCTAAAACTTTAATATGTTGTTATACAAACTTTTAAATATGGAGAAATTATCAATATTTGTGCCGAATAGTTTTTTGGCAGAATCAAAAGATTCAAAAGTTAGAACGTATAAAGTTGGTTTAATTGGAAGATATGCTGCTCTATTTAGGGCTAATAACATAGTTATTTACAATGACAATTCAG
>MUZZ01000217.1:3123-5922 GCA_003266075.1 Methanosphaera sp. rholeuAM74 | reverse complement strand
CTTCTACAAGACGGAGAGGTTCAAGCGAGAAATTATGTGATGCTGCTAGAGAAAAGTCTTCACAAATGGGTATTGATATTAGTTTTGCAATCTACGATGAACACGCTTACCCCCTACTTTATAGGAGATTTGGTGATGCACCAGTATTAAGTACCACACTTGTCCTTCAGAAGGCATATACAGCTGCATTAATGTTCATGCCTACAGAGAAACTTGCAAAGCTATGCTGCGAGGGTGAACCACTAATGGGTCTTCAAAACAATGACTCACAAATTACACTAGTATCTGGTGGCTATCCATTATATGTTGAGGATAGATGTGTTGGTGGCATTGGAGTTGGTGGAGGACGAGGTAATGAGGACTCTGTTATAGCAGAATATGTTCTATCTGTTTTTGATGAATTAATAATGGATTGACGACATAGACTTTGATAGACAAACTCTTTTTTTTAAACAGGTTTTTCGTTGACTGACTTTTCACTAATATGTTCGATAGTTAATTCCATGATTAATGTATGTTCTATATGCTTTTGGATTTCATCCTGCGTATTAACACTTTCTGGAAAATATTTATCTCCAAACAATCTCAGAATACACAACGTTTATTCGTTATCACAGACTTCCCTAATTTTCCCAAAGCATATCACACTTTAATTGTTAGCCACCACTTGTTTCCATGTTTTACTCCTATCATCAACTGTTGAAAATGATATCTTGTCATGTTTTCTGATGCTGTCAACCTTATGACCTTCTAATAATCCATGGAAATATATTTACCACTAAAATAAACATATTCTAATGGAATAATGCGTGGATAATCTTCATCCCCCAAAAACTGCTAAATAACACTATTTGATTGACTAATTAACGTTTCACACTCACTCATTTCTAATTCTTGATTAATTCTACGCATTGGTCTAAACATGAATACTATATATCTACAACTCCATAATTTTTTATCAAATGTTAAACAAAGATACAATATAGTATTAAGTTTCATTTTGTTTTTTGACTATTATTTTTAGTTACTATAATTGTCTAATATCTTTTTTGGGTGTGTGAGGCTTGATAATAATATATAATAACTGTGATTTAAATGAAGATGTTAATAAGATATTTTATTAAAACACAATGGAAAAAACTTATTCCACTCATCTTTTTCCAGTTTATTGCAACATTTTCCCAGTTCTATGGAATTTTTATTGTGGGAAAATTACTGAATTTAACCTTAAAAGGAACTGATGTAGAATTTATGGGTTATTATGAAATAGTTATGATAGTGGCAACTATAATAACTATCATAGCTACGTTAGCAGTGTATGCTATTGCAATCAATGTTGCCGCATCTACAGGATATAATATCAGAAAAAGATTGTTTCATGTATATGCCAATGCACCTCTTGAGGTAATTCAAAACTTTAAAAGTACTGGTTTGATGAGTCGTACAACTAGAGGAATGTATACTATGAGAAACTTCATATTTAACGTTCTTGGTTTCTTATCACTTATTCCATTCGTATTTCTAGTACTGTTCTTGGATCTTAATTATATGAGTTCTTTCCTAGGAAGTGCATATCTGATTTTAATAGCATTGATTTTAGTCTTTGTTTATAAAATCCTTAGATATGCATGTGATGAATATTTTGGACTTAAAAAAACATTTGCAAGTATTAATTTCTTATTTAGACAAGGAGCATTAATGTTTGATAATGTACGAATGAATAATAAACAGCAATTTGAAAAAGATGAATTTCAGGGTGCTATAGAAACATCATATACTACTAGTTTAGATTATTCTAAAAGAACAAGTTATTTCTATCCGTTATTTTTAATAGTGTTTAATTTGTTCATAGTACTATTGATACTATTGGCCAGCCAGGAATTAATTACCGTTAAAATGGATGTATTTGAATTAGTTATACTTTTCCAGTTTGTATTATTTACCTTGTCAAGTATCAAAATGTTGCCTTCAATATTTAATGCATTAACAAAAGTAAATGGAACATCAAAAAGGATTGAAGAGGTATTGATTCTTGAAGATACATTTGAAGAAGAAGAATATGAATTTAAAAACAACAATAATGAGAATATAATAGAATTCAATGATGTAAGCTTCAAATATAATACAGACAATGTACTTCATGATGTGACATTCAATGTTGAAAAAGATTCTACAATAGCAATTGTAGGTAAAATTGCAAGTGGAAAATCAACAATTTTATCACTTTTAAATGGATTATATCCATGTACTGATGGTGAAATAAAAATAGATGGCAATGATATTAATAAAATTAACAAGAAAGACTTAAAAAGCAAACTATCAATTGCAACACAAAAAGCATTCATATTTAATGATACTGTAAAATCAAACATTACCCTTAATGATGATTCAATTGACATGGATGAGATTAAGTTATCTGCAGAATTATCATGTTTAAATGAATGTGTTGATGATATTGATGCATTTTTAGACTATAAAGTCAATGAAAAAGGAGCTAACCTTTCATCCAATATAAAAAATAGACTCAATATAATGCGTTGCCTTCTTAAAAAAGCTGATATTTACTTATTTGATAATGTATTTACTACATATGATGAGAATACTCAGTACAATATGTTTGAAAAGATTAGACAACATTTAAAAAATAAGACAATAATTATTGTAACAGACAATATTGAAATATTAGAAAATACTGATAAGATAATCTTATTGGATGATGGAAAAATAAGTACAATAGGCACTCATTCCGAATTAATAGAAAATTCAGAATATTATAAAAACTTAGTAAATACAGATAAA
>MUZZ01000217.1:1431-3114 GCA_003266075.1 Methanosphaera sp. rholeuAM74 | reverse complement strand
ACTATTAAAACCATATAGGCTACGATTTGCAATAATCACTACATTACTACTAATTTACTCTATATGTGCCATTAATTTACCTAAAATATTAGGAAAAATAATTAACATGTTCGGAGATTATACAGCAGGAAGTACAATATTTTTCTCATCAAAATTTACAAATCTCCTAATTGAGGTAACAGTACTTATCCTAATAACATATATTCTTAAAATAGTTATCACATACATAACATATCCTGTAAGTGATAAGATTATATTAGGACTTCGTGAAAGACTTGATAAGAAAGTTCACAGCCTTAATTACAAGTACTTGAATGACACACATTCAGGAGAAATAATGTCAAGAATCAATCATGATACTCTTGTCATACGAGAATTCATGGGTGTTAAAGTATCAACAATTATTACTAAGGCATTGCTGTTAATTCTAGCTGTTATAATGATGCTGATGCTTGACTGGGAATTAACCAAATGGTACCTGTTGATAATGGTAGTAACCTTCATAATTATTTATTTAATCAACAAGTATAGTATAAATTATGTGAAAGAATCACGTGGATATATGAGTAATATAATATCATTAATTGGAGATACACTTCTGAACAAAACTATCGTAAACACAAGTGATAATAATAATTATTGTGAAGACAGGTTTGACCAATTAAATAAGCTGGATAAAAAAGCCTTTAGTAATGCAACCAAGAAATCAGTAATCATAGAGCCAATAACATTACTCATGTCTAACCTGGTCTATATTCTAATATATGCAATTGCAATAGATATGTTATTTAGTAAAACAATAGATCTTGTAATACTCCTGGATTTAGTAATATATGGACAGATTATTATCAACCAACTTAAATACTTTGGAAAAACAATACGCGAAGTACAGGGAACATATTCCAGTTTCCTAACAATCTATGAAATTCTAAGCCAGCCAGATCAGGAAGGAACAATTGAAAACGCCGAAGATATAACTAAGGGAGAAATAGAATTTAGAAATGTTTCGTTCAGTTATGATGACAAAAAAGTATTGGATAACTTAAACTTTAAAGTATCTGACAAAAGCAAAATACTGGTTAAAGGTAAAGCAGCAAGCGGAAAATCAACTATTATAAACCTCTTAACAAAGTTTTATGAAACTGATTCCGGACATATAATGGTAGATGGTAAAAATATAAACAATATACCACAACAAAATATCCTAGAGTCCTGTACAATCCTATCTGAGAAAAACCAGTTATACAAGGCAAGTGTCGAAGACAACATTGCTTATTCAACAGATAATATTAGTCATGAAGATATAGTTAAAGCAGCAAAAGAAGTGGGAAGTCATGAATTCATAATGAAACTGCCAGAACAGTATGATACAATAATATCTGATGAAAATAACAATCTCAGTCAGGGAGAACGTGAATTAATACTCCTAACAAGAGCATATGTTAAAGAATCCAGGATATTGATAATAGATAATGTTATATCAAACATAGACAGGATAACTAAACAAAAAGTCTATCAAAGTTTAAGAAAACTTATGGAAAATAAGACAACCATAATACTAACCGATGAAATTCAGTGTGAATACGACAATATAATACAATTATAGTAATTGAATAAACTTTTATTATAGAAATACATGGAAAGTAACATGACCATAATTCTATAATAATAAGTAATATTACT
>MUZZ01000217.1:0-1422 GCA_003266075.1 Methanosphaera sp. rholeuAM74 | reverse complement strand
AAAAAAAAGAAGAAGTCTGGAAAAAAAGAAAAATTAATCTTTTCTCCTGCCAATATAACGTTTTACTAGGTATGCTCCAGCTATGACTACTACAATTCCCACAACCCAGTAGTAGGTGTAGATACTAGTTGGTCCAACCTGTTGATTAACATCCAATGAGTATAAGTAACCATCAGAATATGCTACAAACATTGAGCCACCACTAACAGTAACAGAATCATCAATACTTCCAGATACCCCACCAATGTATCCAGGATTATAATTCCATAGGTCACCACCTGTAAACTTGTTAAATATTTTAACCTCACCAGATGTAGTTGCAACAGCCAAGTTATTACCGAATATTGTTGGAGTACCATTAATGGAACTACCTATTTTAGCTTCCCACTTTTTAAGTCCATCACGGATATCTAATGCGTAGCACTTACCCTTTTGTGTTCCAACATATACTGTAGACTGTCTTTGATCAATTGATGGGGAACCAGTTATCCTAGAATCGGTATTATATGACCATACCTCTTCACCACTATCCAAGTTAATTGCATATAATTGATTATCATCTGAACCAATATATAGGTTTCCATCAGCTATGGCAGGGGATGAAGAAACGTTATCCCCAGTAGTGAAATTCCATTTAAGTTCACCATCATTAACCCTTAACGCATATACTTTATCATCATCTGAGCCTACATAGAGAAAATCACCCTGTATTGTTGGAGAAGACTTAACAGCTTCATCAGTCTGGTATTTCCATGCTAGTGAACCATCATTCCTGTTTACTGCATAAACATATCCATCATCACATCCAAAATACACTTTAGTAGAATCTATTGCAGGAGATGATTGTATTTTGCCACCTGCCTTAAATTTCCAGTTATTTTCTCCACTTTTAACATTATTAGAGTATAAGTATCCATCATCACTACCAAAATACATCACGTCCTCGGATACAGCTGGTGATGAATGAATTGCATCCCCAGTTTCAAACTTCCATGACTGGTTTCCACTTTGAGCGTCAAATGCGTACATTATCCCATCAAGGCTTCCCACATAGAGTTTATCTTCACATATTACTGGTTCTGTTGTGAAGCCACCACTAACTTGTGTCATCCACGTCTGTGTAGAAAATGATGTATCCTGGTCGACATAGCCAGTATGTCTTAAATTACCCTGATACATTGGCCATTCTCCAGCAGTTAGACATGACAAACTACTAATTAGTAAGCATAATGTTACCATAATAATTGCTATCGTTTTAAAGTTAAATTTCATCTATTACACCTCATATATCCCTATTGAATCTTAAAACACCGACTACGAAGAAAAATATTGTGAACGCCAATAATACCAGCAAATCTACGGCTATTGTCGTAATATCAGCACCCTGCAACATTACAGCCCTGATTGCATCGTTTGCATATG
>MUZZ01000039.1 GCA_003266075.1 Methanosphaera sp. rholeuAM74 | reverse complement strand
TGTATTCCAATAATTTAAAGTGATAACACGACAAAAATATGACACAAAAATAATGAGAATCTGTAAGAATATACTTTCTGTCCTCATATTCCATTTTTAACATTCTTTTTAACATATCTTCATGTATCGATGTCCCGGATTCTACATTCAATTTATTTGCTAAATCTTTCCTTCAAAACAAATCAGTGGATATATCAGGGGCTACTCAGTTATGTTCTAGACTGACTGTTAAATCCTAGAATAATGTGATTGTTTGTTAAAAATGAGTATTTGGAATGGGGATTAGGATACTTTAAAGTGTTTATTTGATGTTTTTTCGTATGGTGTCTATGAAGCTCTGTTTAGTGAATTTTACGAGTTTGGTCTTTTTGCTTGACTTGTATACTTTAACTGTGTCTCCGACACTGATTTCTATTTCTTTACCATCATGTAATACGTATGACTTCGTGTTTCCCCTTAATTGTGTTATCTTTATTTGTATTACTGATTTGTTGGATATAATTATGCTTCTGTTCATTAGTGTGTGTGCTGCTATGGGTGTTACTGTTATTATGTCTGCTGTTGGGTCGACTATTGGTCCTCCACATGATAAGTTGTATGCTGTTGAACCCGTTGGTGTGCAGACTATTATTCCATCGGCTGTGTATGAGTTTATTAGCTTGTCATCTATTATTGTGTCGAATCTTATTACTCCGAATGTGTTTTTGGATATGAATATGTCATTAAGTGATGGTGGTATACTTATTTTTTCCTTGTTTTCCCGTATTATTTCTCCTTCCAGCATCATTCTTTCTTCTATGTAGTAGTTTCCATCTTTTAAGTTTTTTAATGCTTCTTCTATCTCTTCTGGTTTGACATCTGTGAGATATCCTAGTGTTCCACAGTTTATCCCTATTAGTGGGTGTTGGTATGATATCCTTGATGTTTCTAGCAGTGTTCCATCCCCACCGATTGAGAAAACTATGTCTGCTTTGTTTATATCTTCTGTTAGGGTTATGTCAAGTTTGGAGCATGTTTTCTCTAGGATTTTCATACTTTTTTTTGAACATTCCTTGTTTTCATCATAACTTACATATATTTTCATAAGTAAGTATATATCATCCACAATATAAATAATTTAAAGAAATAGTAATATAAGATAATAATAGTTCTGTTTAATTATGTGGATGACTAGTGCATATACTTGTTAAATAATCAATAACTATTTGAATAATATTGGAGATGGAAAATTTAATAACATGGAATATGAATTATGGGGAGCACAAAAAAATGAAGATACCCCCACCTAATCCAGTTTATCCTTAAGCAGCGTGAAAAAATCAACCGTCTTACTACTATTAACCCTATTAAGTGTATGATAGCATGAAGGACAATAAGTGATGACATTATCACCACTAAGCGTTTCCAAAGCCATCTTCCGAGTTAAATCCTTACTACCAGCATTAATTCCTGCACCAAAACCACAGCAACTATTAGCACGCTCTTCTGGTACATTATGAAGTATTGACCTGACCTGTTGCATACGCTCAAGTGCATGGCATGGATCATGGATAACATAACCTGAAGCATCAACATCCACATCATCAAACAAATCCATTGCAAAGACCACTTCAATATCAAAATCAGGATGTTTAGTGTAATAGTCATTGAATGATTCAAAACATCCCGGACATATCGTAATTATCCTCTTAACACCATGCTTATTGAATTTCTTGACGTTAGCATCCACCACCTTCTGTGCTGATTCTTCATCACCCAACAGAAACAGCATGACACCACAGCATGATTCATCAGATAAAAACGAGAATTCAATACCCCTCTTATTAAGACAATAAGCGGCGGAATCTATTAGTTCTTCTTCCCTGAACCTGCTCGTACAACCCCTATGCAGTACCACTTCATGTGTTAATCCGTCATCCACTACTTCAACATCCTCACCATAGGAGTTTGATTTGAGCAGTATGTTATCCATTATCTTATCATTATAGCTCATTGTTAACTACCATCATTATATAAGAAGCATTCGTTTGCATGTGAATTAATAAGTCCAATTGCCTGTAGGTATGAATAGATTATAGTCGGTCCTACAAAGGTCATTCCACGTCTTCTGAGGTCTCGTGATATTTCCTCGGATAATGGTGACGTGGTTTTATCGTTTTCATATATTATATCATCCCCAGTGAATCCCCTTAGGTATTCAAGAAATGATCCACATTCACCCTGTATTTCTTTGAATATTNNCATCGAATGCTTGTCTGAAGTTTTCTCTCTTATTTAATATGGTTTCCCATGAAAGCCCTGCCTGAAAGGATTCCAGTATCAACATTTCAAATAGGTACCCCTCATCAAAGTTGGGATAACCCCATTCCTCATCATGGTACTTGACATATAACTCATTATCCAAGTTACACCAGTCACACCGTTTTCTTCCATCTTCCAATTCCATTTTTTTACACCGTTTCCTAAAAAGTTCACAACCATCCAACATAATTGGCCAAAAATTTATAACAAATAAAATTAGTGTTACACCTATCATTATAGGGGAAATACACAATAAAGCATATGTGAATTTATTTTAATCTTTTAGACCTATGCTCAAATTAAATAACTATATCCACATTATCATATATATAATTTATCCAAGTCTGATAACCACTACAATGATGCTCATGACAACTAATAATAACATACTAGCTAAACAAAGATTAAACAAAGAAAAACAAAAAAAATAGTAATAAAAAATATTGGAAAATAAGAATTAAGTATAAACTATCCTTCCGTACTACCGTGTCTGATTAAACGTTTCACGTACTCTGTTGACCAAATCCAAGTGATGATACTAGCGATTGCCTGACCGAGAATGATTCCATACCATACACCATGTTCACCCATATTAAATACTATAGCCAATAGATAAGCACAGATGATGCTTAATATTACCGTCCTCATAATCGTCTGGAATAGTGCTGTTAAACCCTTACCAACACCTTGGAAGAGGAATGTTGAAGGAGCACCTATTGCCATAAACAGGTAGTACAACGTCATTGCCCTTAAAAAGTCCACCATTGACGAAGCCAGATGAGTACTTCCAACACTATATGAGAAGAGAACCACCACCTGTGGTGCAAATATGTACAGTAATACTGCGACAATTAAACCCACTACAAAGGCTAACTTCATACTATAGTTATGTGCAAGCCTAATATTTTCAAACCGTCTTGCTCCGAGGTTAGCACCGACGATAGATACTAGTGCAGTTGATATACCTATAATAGGCATAGTGCCTAGACTGACGACACGCCATCCAGTAGTGTATACTGCCACAGCATCGGTACTTGCAACCGTGGTAAGTAATCCTGAAAGAAATGCTGTGAGTATGGCTGTCATAAGCAGTTCAGAGCTTGCAGGAAGCCCTACCTTGAGGATGTCGAAGCATATCGCAGAATCATAGTGAAACCTATGCCAAAATGGTTTTATGTATGTGTCACGCTTAATGTAGAACCAATAGGCTATGATTAGTATAACAATTCCAACAGATAATAATGTCGCATAAGCTGCACCTGCAACTCCCATGTCCAGTACGTAGATGAATATAGGATCTATAATAATGTTTATTATCCCAGATATTGTCATAGCTACCATTGTACGGTTCACATCACCCTCTGCCCTCAATATACCATACATTGCATTTGGTAATACGAATAGTATAGTTCCAGTAAAGAGTACATTCGCATATGAGAGTGCGTAGCTTGTTGTACCAGCTGCACCCATTAGCTGTAGTATTGGATTTAATATGGCTAACAATATTATCGACACAATTATCGATATTATTATAGTGATAAATATTACGTGTAACGCTCCATTATCTGCCTTATCCCGTCTTTCCTGTCCGATATACTTTGATAGGGATGCAGTTGCTCCTGCTCCAAGACCGTTTCCTAATCCCACCAGTATGAGAAATAGTGGTGTTATGAATCCTACCCCAGCTAGTGCATCAGAACCTAATCCTGACACCCATGCAGCATCTGCGAGGTTGTATATGCTCACCAATAGCATAGATATTATTAGTGGTGTTGACATCTTACGTACTGCTACCTGTGGATTTCCAAGTATGGTTTCGACACCAGCAGTCTTATCTTCTGTAGTCATAGTTAGTGTTTTATCCTCCAATAATTATTATATATAAATATTTGAACATCCAATTACCTGTGTGGAATGTTTCTTCAATAGTTAATGTTTTATCGTTTAAAGTTAAAATAATTTGGCATAACTCCAAAAAAATGGGTCAATACAATATTTGAGTGAAATATTAAATATTTAGACCGTGGTATACTGTATTATAACATTATTTGAAGCTACTTAGTTGGATAAAAAAAAGTTTTATGTTGTAATTGACATAATAATCCTATGTTAACGAATATTAATCCATTAAAATCGATAAAATACCTGAAAACAGGCAATTAGTAAGTTGAAAAAACAAGCAAGAGATTACAGATATAACTATGGGTGAATTGGGTGTTGACTTTTAAAAAATCTGTTGTAGACTAGGATACCAGTACAAAACTGATTAAATACATTGTAATAGATAAAAATAAGCATCAATAGGTTAATTAATCATAAAAAAAAGGATTCATTTGAATGTTTTCATAATACTTTTTCATAGATTTTAAATTCTTTTAATCCCCTTTCATCAGCATGAACACATACTGAATCCACGTATTTGAAATCGAACTTCTTGTAAAGGTGTTCTGCTGGTTTATTATTTCTTATTATGCTCAACCGTATGCTTTTAATCATATTCTCTTTTGCTAAATCAAAGAGGTAGTTAAGCATTTTCTTCGCTATTCCCTTATTGTTATGCTCATACTTTACTGCTACAAGGTGTACCACGTAGACTTTATCATAATCTTCATCTACATTCCATTTAACAGTATCAAAGCCCATATTAGGTGTATGATTTACAACCATTGATGAAACTATCTCAGAACCCATTACTCCAACGTATAATTCATCAGATTTAATTGCGTTAATAATATTTTCCTCTTTAGGATAGACTCCATAATCCCATTCGGGTGTGTGAACATTGTTTTTTATAGCATTAATCAAGTCATTATAAAGTTTTAAAATAGTGTCTGCATCATCCATGCATGCCTTACGAAATTCAATCATTTTTAGAGAACCCCCTTTTGTATACTGTTGTATTCCCTTGGAAAATATTAAAAAAAGTCATTTCCCTGAATAAATAATGGAAATATTAAATTTAAATATGAATATATAATAATTTTAATATACCTTTGCTACTACTTTTAGTTCTTTAAATCATAATATATAAATATAATGTTTATGATTAACGGATTATATACCCATATATTCCACTATAAATAGATGTAATGGCTGTATTGCCACCAACCGAATTTATATTTTTTAGTGAGTGATTTTCCATAGAATATTTCGTTGTTTCCATCTTCTGTTAATGTTTTTGTCATTAGCATCTGCCACAAATAGTAAATATTCTCAACATATTTGTTTTCTTAATTAACAAACTCGTAGAACTAAACAACAAAGGAATGAAACTAGTAAACAAATAATCAACCACATAGAAAGCAGGAAAAAAGAAGTGACAAAAAACACGAACATAAACGGACAATATGAAGTATTAAAATTATTTTAAGTTATTTAAATGATTGTATTTTCATAAAAAAAAGAGTTATAAGAAAAGAAGCATAAAAGGACTTTATTCAACGTTGAAATCTATTAAATCCCCATTTTCTTCCACAATTTTTGCAATTGAATCCTCTGCACTACTGAGTTTTTCGTTACAAACTTTTACTAATTCCATTGCCTGTGTAAATTTATCTATTGCTTCATCTAATGGTACATCCCCATTTTCTAGTTTTTCTACTATTTTTTCCAGTTGTTCTAGACTTTCTTCAAAACTTAATTCAGTCATTTTAAATCACCTTTGTATGTATACATCCATCATCAAATTCAATATCAACTTGGTCGCCATTTTTCACATCCTTTGCTGATGAGACGACTTTATCATTTACTTTTGTTATTGTGTATCCCCGTTTAAGTGTTAATAGTGGGTTAAGTACTTCCAACTTTGCAAGATATCTTGAATAATCTTCCTTTTTTGTTTTAATTATTTGTTCGGGCTTCTTAAGTATTGTGGAATTTTCTAGTTTGAATAGTTTGTTGCGATTATTATTGATGATATCCTTGGAGGATATGTTAAATCTGTTAACTATTTGGTCTAAATCCATCTTTTTAACGTCATATATTGTTTCAGGGTTTTTGAATATTTTGCTTCGTGATGTTTGATTTAATTTCATCCGATTTTCTATTATAATATCCTCAATGATTCTGTTTAGTCGTGTACGGTTTTGAAAGAGTTTATCAAGTAGTTCATCCCGTTTTGGAACAGCCAATTCGGCCGCAGCTGTTGGTGTTGGTGCTCTTAGGTCAGCTGTGAAGTCTGAGATTGTGTGGTCAGTTTCATGACCAATACCGGTTATTACAGGTACATTTGAATCATATATCTCTCTTGCAACTATTTCCTCGTTGAATGGCCATAAGTCCTCTATACTTCCACCACCACGACCCACAATTAGTGTATCCAAGTCATAATGCTGTGCATTACGTATTTGTCTTACAATGTTTTCTGCAGCCATGTCTCCCTGTACTAGCGTGGAAAAAACTAATACTTCGCATATAGGGTATCTTCTCTTTATTGTTGTGATAATATCCCTTATAGCTGCACCTGTCTGTGCTGTTACAACTCCAATCCTGTCAGGGTATGTTGGTATAGGTTTTTTATGNNGTGATTTCATAGGCATATAACTGGTATTGACCATTTTTTTCGTATACTTCTATGTTACCATGGATGATAACATTCATCCCATCTTTTGGCTCGAATTTAAGATTGAATTTGTTTCCACTAAACATTACACAACTTATTTGTGCTTTTTGATCTTTTAGTGTGAAGTAACTATGTCCACTGTTATATGTTTTATAGTTTGATATTTCACCCTTAACATGGATATCAGATAAATTTTCATCAAATTTCATTTTATTGTTGATATACCTGTTAATCTGGGATACTGTGACATATTGATTGTCCATATATTCACCTTTAAATAGATATGTTATAGTGTTTGTCATTTCTATGATTTAAGATTTATTAAAAACGATTTATTGGATAATTAACATATCAACTTTTATGGGATGTTTAAGGTCTAGATTAATCTAATCACGAGTACGTTGTTTTAATTTGAAAATATATGGCCTTAGAGAAATGAAAAAAATAACTAAGTTAAATTGGTATCATGTCCATGAAGGAATGTTTTTGGGGATGGGGGAGGAGGATAATGTTTTTAAAGTTATTCAACTGATATTCTGTTAACGGTTTTTTTCTTGTTAGATATATATAGTGACCTACAGTGTTCATATTCATAACTAATTAATGTTGGGTCTCTATAGTACTTGATATTAGATATGCTCATGTCATTGCCATCTTCATCTTTGAATTCTGCTGAAAAATAATAGTTGTCACGAGCATTACCTAATTTTTCTCTGAAGTCTTCATTGTTCAATGTCCGTATTACAGCTAAATCAGATTTTGTGGGGTTTGTTATTGTTTTTAACCTTTTAATATCTAGAATGAAGTATTCACCAGTTGAAAATAGGGCATAGTATTTTCTCCAAGAGATTATTTCACCAGTTATCAAATATTTTTCCATTTAAGACAACACTCCATTACAAATTATTAATTACTATATAATATTTAATAAGATGTTGTTAATAAAACTTAGTTTATTATTACTAAATANNAAAAAGACTATAAAATCTTCTTAACAAGAACTGAAGTATTGTTCACATTACCCTTAGGTAACATCAATCCTTCCTGATGGAATCCACGTAAATCAACAGCCTTAACAGGTTCATAAAGCATCTGCCTCATACCAGAATATGTTCTATACAATATAGGTGTATCCGTATCAACTATCTCCCATAAATTACCGAACACCTTACTCTTAGGAATAGCAAATGCAGCTACCATTATAACATCATAGTCTAAGTATCTGACATACCTTTCATCACCGATAACTATTTCAATATCATCTGCAAGCCCAAGTCGTCTAATTATGTGACGTGACAGTTTTGCTACACTTGGCTGAACCTCTATACCAACACATTTACATCCAAACATTTTATTAAACATAATCAACGTTACAGGCAGTGGTCCACTTCCAATGAATACCAGTTTAGTGTTTTCATCAAATGGTACAAGCTCTGATTCATTCTTCAAAAGACCCTCATATCGTTCATAGAAGTGAAATGTATCCAGAACTTCCCATGCATTATCTCCACCTTCAATAATTTCATATGCATTTTCACGTTCTAACCTAGCACCAATATAAATATAGAAGTCACGTATCGTTTCTAATGAATTAATCATGCCCTCATCAGATAATATGAGCTTTGCAGAGTCATAGTTGATAGTATCATCATGAGCAATAACCTCTATCTCGTCAAGTATAGGAACAAGGTCATCCAAACTAGTTTCATCGATATGTTCCTTTCCAATCCTATTTAATTCTGTTGCTAACTCCCTGATTTTACCCCAATAGTTTTTAGAAGCCATATATACACCCCATTAATTATTAGTTGTATTAATTAATACACTTGAATACTATGTTATACTTTGTAATAATTAGTATTTAATTGATGTTATACACCTGTTCAATAACCCATAAAAATTCAAAGAGTATATGTGATACATTTTCTTAAAAGATTATTATAAGAGAAAAAAGAGAACTTGAACTCACGCAAAAAAAAAGTTGGGGGGTAAGAGTCAAATTAATTGATATATTATTTAATTATATCCATTCAATTTCCTTGTCGTTGTCTGGACCAGGATGTTTTGCAAGAACCATACATGGCTTGAATGTTACCGCACCTTTTGCTCTGAATGGGAATCCCTGTTCTTCTGCAAACTGGTTTAAAGCATCAACAAGTTCTCCTTCTTCAAAGAATTTGACTTTACCTTTTGCCATGTATGCCTTTTTAGTTTCAGGATCACATACTGTTACAGCAATTAATCCATTATCCTGTAGGTTTTTCTTCGTCGTGTTCATTGCAACATCAGCAATAACCATTGTTCCATCTTCTTCAACCTTTTTAAAACCAATTGGTACAACGTTTGGACATTTACCCATTGTTGCTACAAACCATGTTTGTTCTGTGAAAATTTTTTTTACTTCATCTTCCATAAAACGTCCTCCAATAAATAATATGTTTAGATAGATATATGTGTCTTTTCATAATTAATTAATTAATTAATAGAAAGTTCAATATTAGTAAGTTTTTCTTGTAATTAGATTAAAATTTATGTAATGCAAATGTTCTTGGTGGAATGAATATGACATCATCTTCTTTTTCTATTTGTTGTGTTTTGTTTGATATTATTATGCCATACTCTGATTTATAGTTATTCATAGATTCTTTTATTTGTTTTTCATCTTTTTCCCCTCTACATAATATGTGTCTATTATCTCTCTTAAGTTGCATTCAACTATGTTGTTTATATCGTCACATGAGATGCATAATATTTGGTTTAGTGGCACGTTCTTTTCTTTGAATAAGTATTCATATATTTGATATAACATTGTTGTTTTTCTTACTTGCCTTATTCATGGTAAGACTATGAATCGTTTGTGAACTTCATTTTTATCTATATAGTTATCTATTTTTCTTTTTATTACATCGTATTCATTACGGTGTTCATATTTTATATCTTTTTTAGATGTCTTTTTATTGATTATCATGGGTATTTCCGTGATATATTCTGTGATTAGTTTTGATATTAATTCTTTCTTATTTAACATTTAAAACATCCCTTTTTTTCTGGATTACGCTATTATGAAGATTATTCATCTGTTTGAATAAAAAATAATAATTATTTCAATAAATATAATGAGTTTTCCTTAAATATTCTTATTTTTAACTTATGGTAGTATAGTTTTGTATATTCATCGAGTCGAATAAGATTAAGATGACAGCCCAGAAAAATCATATCATCAAAAAAAGCATGGACGAGAACTAATCCTATATAATCAGTTAGAAAACTTCTAGGATAAAGTTTAAAACACGTTTCCCAGGTTATATCCATGTTCACTAAAATGATTACTTCAAATTACTAGTATTGACTGACTTTAAACATCTATAAAAACAATTTTAATGTTAATAACTAGTCATAGAAACCTTTATTTAATTAAAAAAGCATAATAAAATAATAGAGTTGAAGGTTTAACTATGCAATGGAGAAATATACCTAATATATTATCATATTCACGGATAATACTATCATTTGTGTTTGCATATTATTTTAATGAAATGCTAACTACCAGTAGCCGTATTTCTTTTCCATTAATACTATTCTTCATAATCATATTAACCGATTTCTTTGATGGTTATATAGCTAGAAAAACGGATAGTACTACCCATACTGGGGCATTACTGGATGTAGTTGCAGATTTTATATTCGTCTTAATAGCATATCTGATATTATACTTTAATAACCTGCTAAGCTTTGTGTTTATTATAGTGTTATTAATAAAGTTTTTAGAGTTTATACTAACATCACTAGTATTTAAAAAGGACAATGATGGAAACATATTATTATTTGATAGAATTGGTAAAAATGTGTCAAAGTTTTGGATAGCATTTCCAGGTATTATTTGCATATTATACCTAGTAGGAATCACTAATACGGCAGGCCTAATACTGTTTGTCATGAGTGTAACATCCATACTGGCTTTAATATCAACGGTAACTAGGGTTATATACCAGAAAGGGGTGAAATTATGAATTTAAAGAATCGTTTGAGTTCACTATTGTCATTACGTAAGATAAACTCATTAGTGTTACTGGTAATCATACTATTACTATTGAATCATGCAATATCTTCACTATTATATCTAAGCGGTATTACAGCTTATTCACCTAACCTAAAAGTCACAGGCCGTAGGCTGTTTCTATGGTTACTATTACATATAACAATAAGTTTATACTTATACATCAGGGATTGGTATAATCAAAAAGGCTTTAATAGATATAACCATATAAGAAGTGAAACAAAAAGGCAGATGATTAGTGGTATAGCAATCATAATCTTTGTAATATTACATCTAGTAACATACCACGCATCACCAGTATCAGTTGTAATATATCAGATAAATATCGTGCATTTCATTGTGGATACTTTATTATTTGCCTCAATATTGGTTCATTTACAGGTAAGCATTCCACGCTTATTAATGTCATTCGGTTTTTTAAAAGAAGAAAACTCATACCAAAGGGCAAGTCAGATAACAA
>MUZZ01000148.1:3801-6779 GCA_003266075.1 Methanosphaera sp. rholeuAM74 | reverse complement strand
CTTATAAAAATTAATATGATTTAATAGTGTTATCCATTGGAATCTGATTGGATTCTCATGCATTTGATGTCATTCTTGTTACTGATTCGAGTGAAGTATGATTAGAACTGCTTCTGGAACATACGAAATATTCAATAACAAATTAACAATTGATTAACGAGTGACATCATATGTTATACTGTATAATAGTGTGAACCGGTTATTATAATAGATTTAATCCCCATATAATATTGAATCAACCTCCATAACATTATTTAACTCAATCCGACAAGCCGGAGAATATGCTTGGAATTATCCGGTCAGGAGTTATACATGATAAGTCATTGCCCATATAGAATACGCTGAGGTCATCCCATGCAGATAGCATTGATGCAAAATCCACAAGTATTATTAGAAATTAAAGAGATATATTAATACATATCATTACTTCATGAAAAAACTAGTAAAATTATTCTGACAAGTTGATAAAGAAAAAAACCAGGAAGGTGAATATATGGATAAAGTAGTGTTAGCATTCAGTGGTGGATTAGACACGTCTGTCTGCGTTAAATTGTTACAGGAAAAGTATGGTATGGAGGTAATAACGGCATGTGTTGATGTTGGTCAGCCAGAAGAGGAGATTAAAAAGCCTGAAGAATCTGCAAAGACTATCGGTTCTAGTAAGCATTACACAATTGATGCGAAGGACGAGTTTGCCAAGGATTATGCTTTCAGATGCGTGAAAACTAACGCCCTCTATGAGGGTTATCCGTTAAGCACGGCTTTTGCCAGACCACTTATTGCCAAGAAGATTGTTGAAGTAGCCGAAAAGGAGAATGCTACAACTATTGCTCATGGTTGTACTGGTAAGGGTAATGACCAGTTCAGGTTTGAGGCTACTATTAGGTCAGAGTCTGACTTGGACATTGTTGCCCCTATTAGGGATTATAATCTGACAAGAACTGAAGAACAGGATTATGCTAGAGAGCATGGAATTCCACTGCCATCAGAGAAGATTTACAGTATCGATGAGAACATTTGGGGCAGATCCATTGAGGGTGGATTGCTGGAAAACCCTGCTACTGCTGCTCCAGAAGAAATCTATGAGTGGACCAATTCAACTGTTGATGCCCCTGATGAAGTGGAAATTGTCAAGATCAGATTTGTTAAAGGAGAGCCAGTATGTATTAATGATGAGAAGTTAGACCCAGTATCACTCATCAGGAAGGCTAATGAAATTGCTGGTAAGCATGGCGTGGGCAGGATTGACATGATTGAAGACAGAATCATTGGTCTTAAGTCAAGAGAAAACTATGAAACTCCTGGAGCTATTCTACTAATTACTGCACATGCTGCACTGGAAAAATTGGTATTCAGCAGGGAAGAAATCAAGTTCGCCGAAAGACTCAGCCAGAAATATGCTGAACTAGTCTATAACGGCTTGTGGAATGAACCTCTAAGAGAGGATTTAGACGTAGTGAATGACCATATGCAAAAAAGAGTAAACGGTTGTGTAGAGGTCAGATTACATAAGGGTTCATTGAAAGTTATTACTAAATCATCCCCTAACGCACTTTATAATGAGGAAACTGTGTCATTTGAAGACAAGGAATTAATTGACCAGAGAGAAATGATTGGTATGGTCAAATACCATGACATCCAAGGTTCTGAATACTATAACGTCTGTAAAAAAGATTGAACACCACCATCAACTCCACCCCATTTTTTGTTCTTATTCTTTTAAATTGTATCAATAATAGCATCCACATCAAATAAATAATTATATGACTTAATCATAGGTATTGAAGTTATCATAAACATATCCTCTGATTTAAAGCTTAAAACATCAAAAATAAACTATGTTAAACTAGCAGTCAAAAGTGCAAAAATAATGATAAATATATAAATAAAAAATGACAAACTATGATATGATAAAACATTGGAGACAAAAAAACATGAACGATTTATTTGATTTAAGCGGACAAGTAGCAGTAGTAAGTGGAGCAAGCTCAGGTATCGGAGTGCAAATGGCAAAAGCATACGCAAGATACGGTGCAGACATAGTCGTTACAGGAAGAAGAAAAGAAAGACTAGACCAAGTAGCAGAAGACATCAAAAAAATTGGTGTAGACTGTATAGGAGTAGTCTGTGACGTAACAGACACCGAAAGCGTACAAAACTGTGTAAAAGAAATAATGGACCACTATGGAAGAATAGACATACTACACAACAACGCNNGGATACGGAGCAACCAAAGAAGCTGAACTACTAACAGACGATGAATGGAACAAAACCGTAGACGTAGACCTAACAGGTACATTCAAAATGTCAAGAGAAGTTGCACGTGAAGCAATGATACCACAAAAATATGGACGTATAATTAACACAGCATCCATGTTTGGATTAGTAGGAACAATGGCAACCCCAACATCACCATANNNNGGAACATTCCCAACCGAATTAACAATTGACTTACTAGAAACAGACGAATACAAAGCATACACAAAAACAGTAGTCCCAGTAGGTAGATCTGGTGTAGATGGTGAATTAGACTCTACAGTTGTATACCTAGCATCACCTAAATCAGGCTACGTAACAGGTCAAGCTATTGCTGTAGACGGTGGATACACAGCAATATAATCCAAAAATTCCACAACTTTTTCTATTTTTTTACCGACCGAGTTATTATATTAATTATTTACAAAAAAAGAGTATGATAAGGGGAGGGTTATATTATATTATAGCATTCCTTGGTTTCTCAGATATTCTGTGAAATTCATCTCAGCAGAATCCTTTTCTTGTTTTTCATCTTCAACAGGCTCATCGCCATCATCTTTAGTTTCATCTTCTGAGTTTGCATCAACAGTTTTTTCCTGAGTATCATCTTCACTGGATACTTCTTCTGGGGTAGTTTCATCCACATTACTTTCATCAGTAGCATCATCTTCAACTGCTTCATCATTCTCTGCAGAATTCTCATCTACTTCTTTACTAGCCAC
>MUZZ01000148.1:3475-3736 GCA_003266075.1 Methanosphaera sp. rholeuAM74 | reverse complement strand
TTTTTCATCGGATACTTCTTCTTGTGTAGCATCATCCTCGGTTGCTACATCATCTTCATCCACGGCTTTTTGAGTATCATCCACAGTATTTTCATCTTCTACTGGTTCAACATCACTTTCATCTGCCACTTCTTCTTCAACTTCTTCTGTAGAACTCTCATCTACTTCCTCACTTGCCACGTCTTCTTCTGTATCTTCCACAACACTTTCTTCTTCAGGCTCATCAGCATTTTCATCGGATGCTTCGTCTTCTGATTCAAT
>MUZZ01000148.1:2965-3375 GCA_003266075.1 Methanosphaera sp. rholeuAM74 | reverse complement strand
CAGATTTGTGCTACCTGTGCTATTGGGTCTATTACCATGGATACTGGTGGTGCGTAGGAGAATTCCATTGATACAACATCTTCACATTTTAGTTGTTGTGATATTATTGCAGTCATTGTGTCGACTCTTTCTGCTACTGCTTCTTGTCCGAACATTTGACATCCTATGATTGTTCCATCGGTTTTGGCTATCAGTTTTATGTGGAGTGGTTTGGTTTCTGGGTAGTATCTTGCCCTTGATAGTGCGTCAATACTACTTACCACGACATCTAATGACTGTTTTTTGGCTTCCTGTTCTGTTATCCCCACTGCACCCATTTCCATTACACCTATCTGGGATACTGTTGAGTTGAGTACTGGTTTGAATGATATGTCGTGTCCTGTGAGGTGTTTTGCAAGTATTATTCCCTG